>CAYZWO010000029.1:0-5997 GCA_964482215.1 uncultured bacterium | reverse complement strand
CCGAAAATTGGGCCATTAGCTTGTCAGCCTCATCAATTAAGATAAAATCTTCCATTTATCGCGTCACTCCAAGACGTATGTATTAATGGTCTGAAATATTAGTTTGAAACCCACTTAATTGCATAGCGAATCGGGTTTCTGTTTATATTTAATAGATTCTTTAACCATAAAAAATCTCTCAATTTAGGGATGCTGACTAGCACTGATTAATTCACCCTAGAGTAATAGTCAATAATTGAGTCATCATTAAAAATTATGAGTGTTAATGTTAAACGCAACTCCGAATTAAATCCTCCTAATAATATTACGCCATCTACGGCAACAACCTTAAGAGGGATCTTAGTTATACTCCCTTTGGCGGTATACCTAATTAGCCTTTTCACGGGTATAATTAATCCTTGATTTTAGAGAGTAATTAGACCTAGTAAAGCTGGGCATATTGCATAAAAATTCAAACAATGAGTTCAGTTTTGAGTTGATTTTTCACAGGTCAATAAGATAGTTATCGCACTGATAAGCATTAATGAAAAGCTTGTTCAGTGCAATTTTATGCAAATTTTTAGTTATTTAATTTTGGGTAAATAATGATTGCTGAGAAGTTAAGCGGGAGGATTCCTTTTTTTTGCGACACTTTCTAAGGGAAAATTGGCTAACAGTAAACAAATGATACCAATGTTAATCCACACATCCGCGAGATTAAAAATGGGAAAATCAATGAAGCGAAAATGCAAAAAATCCGTTACGTGACCTAAAAAAAAGCGATCAATACCGTTTCCTAATGCGCCTGCTAGGATAAATCCGTAAGCCGTTTGTTCTAGGTTCGGCATTCTCGGCGATCGCAAAGCCAAAACCATTAACCCCACACTCACACCCAAAGAAAGCCATTTTAACCAACCAGCCCCTCCCCGAAAAACACTAAAAGCCGCTCCAGTATTGACGACATAGGTTAAATGAAAGACATTGGGAATAATTGCCCAGCTTGTACCGACTTGCCGAAAGGTACTGACAACCCAAAATTTCGTAAGCTGATCAAGTGCAATGCCAGCGATCGCCACTATCCAAAAAACGGGATTTTTTTTCATTGGGAGTTAAACCTTACAGAAACCGAGTCAATAATTAATTCAGAAAAAACTTGCTGTTCAATAATACAAAAATCAAAGAAATTCGTTAATCTTTCTAAAAAATGATTTTTGAAGAGCCAAACTTTAAAATACCAGTTTTTTTAAGCAAAATAATTGAAAAAATGTTGAGACAACAGCAAATTTAATAGAAGAGAATTTTCCGTACAAAAAACGCCAACACTGCCACCATACAAACTAGGATAATTTGACCCGGTAAGGCAAAAATCGAAAAATTGAGAATCGCTTCAGGAAGATTGCCCCAGATGAGTACTGGAGGGTTATTCGGCTTCAGCAATACGAGAGCAAATAAATAAACCAGACCACAGAGATGAATAGCCCCTAAGCCAGATAACGCGCTGACAGCTAGGGATTCAATTCTGACTTTAGAGCGAAACGCTAAGTAGCCACAGAGCCAAGCTCCCGGAATAAAGCCTAAAATATAGCCAAAAGTCGGCTGTTTCCAATAATCCCAACCTCCACCATGCGCGAAAATGGGCAACCAGGCTAAGCCTAATAATACATAGGCAACTTGGGAAAGCACACCAACATTTTTCCCACCTAAACACCCCGTCAGCAAAACGGCTCCAATTTGGTAGGTAATGCCCAAGGAATGAGAATAAACGCCCTTACTCATCCATTCCCAAGGCGGATTGGTGATAAACGCTTCGACAAAGGTACTGAAAATCGTTAACAGTAAACCGATTATAGATAAGAGAAGCTCTACCGGAAATGATAACTTGACCGCAGAGGTCGTCTCTTCCGATATCGGATCTGTAGGGTCTTGATTAGGATTGATATTCACCGGGAATTGGGGCTTCTCCCCCTTCTAATCCTAAAGATTGCAACATTGCTTGATCTTGTTCGGGTGGTTGACCCAGGGTCGTCAAGTAATGCCCAATCAGCATAGCATTAATTCCCGATTTTAATCCTAAACTTTGTAAGCTTCCCATGACAGCTTCCCGACCGCCTGCATAGCGAATGATTTGTTGGGGCAGAATGAAACGGAATATCGTGATCGCCTTGAGTGCTTCGTAGGGATTGAGTTTACCTTTATCAGCTAATGGCGTACCTGGACGAGCATTTAATAAATTGAGGGGAACCGATTCTACTTCTAATTCGCGCAGAGATAGGGCTAAATCGATGCGGTCTTCCCAACTTTCCCCCATGCCGACAATGCCACCCGTACACGCTTGAATACCAACGGCTTTGAGGTTTTTAACAGTATTAACGCGGTCTTGCCAAGTATGGGTTGTGACGACTTCAGGGTAAAAGTTTTCAGAGGCTTCAAGATTATGGTTGTAACGGGTTACGCCTGCGGCTTTGAGTTGTTCGGCTTGTTCTAGGGTAATTTCTCCCAAGGCACAACAGGGTTTGATTTGGGTTTCTGCAATAATTTGACGGACAGTCGCTAAAATATCTTCAAATTCTTGATTTTTAGGGCTATTGTATTTTGGGCCACGGCCTTGACTGACTAAACAAAAGCGTTTAGCTCCGGCGGCTTCAGCAGCTTTGGCTTGGGCAAGGATTTCTTCAGAGGTTTTTAGCCCATAAATCGGAGAATCGGGGCTTTGATGATGGGAGGATTGGGAGCAATAGCTACAATTTTCTGAGCAATTCCCGGATTTAACATTAATAATGCTACAGAGATCAACAACATTTCCACAGCAAGCTTGGCGAATTTGGTCGGCAGCTTCACACAGAGCCAAAATATTTTCTTCGCCTTCAATCTGGCTGAGCGAGATCGCGGTTTCCTTACTAATATGCTCTCCTGCAATAATCCGTTCAACCCACTGGGCTAACCAAATTTTTAAAGCGGGCGTTTCCTTGGGCGGGGTAAGACGCGCTGAAACGGCTGTTGGTCTTGCAGAAATATTAGGAGAGGGAAGGGATGTAACCACGTTTGCTTACCAAATGATTGTATGTATCGGTATTTTGCATTGTATCATCCCTCCGATCTGACAAAATGACACACTAATGTTAACTTAGGTTAAACTGCTAGAAGTTTCCAGAGGATTATAGATATAAATGGTTGCAGCACCAGTCCAACAAAAATACGATATTAAAGACATTTCCCTTGCCCCCAAAGGAAAACAACGGATCGAGTGGGCAGGCCGCGAGATGCCTGTACTCCAACAAATAAAAGAACGTTTTGCTAAAGAGAAACCTTTTGCCGGTTTACGGTTAGTGGCTTGCTGTCACGTTACCACTGAAACCGCCCATTTGGCGATCGCGATCAAAGCGGGTGGAGCTGATGCCATTTTAATTGCTAGTAACCCTTTATCTACCCAGGATGATGTGGCTGCAAGTTTAGTGGCTGATTATGGTATTCCCGTTTTTGCGATTAAAGGGGAAGATAACGATACCTATCATCGTCATGTTCAAACCGCTCTCGACCACAAACCCCAAATTATTATTGACGACGGGTCTGACGTGGTTGCAACCTTAATCCAAGAACGTCAACATCAAATTGCAGATATTATCGGCACGACCGAAGAAACCACGACGGGTATTGTTCGTTTAGAAGCCATGTTCAAAGATGGGGTACTCACTTTCCCCGCTATCAATGTTAATGACGCTGATACTAAGCATTTCTTTGATAACCGCTACGGTACAGGCCAATCTACCTTAGATGGCATTATCCGTGCAACCAATATCTTACTGGCAGGCAAAACCATTGTTGTTGCAGGCTATGGCTGGTGCGGTAAGGGTGTCGCAATGCGGGCTAAAGGCTTAGGTGCTGACGTTATCGTGACTGAAATCAATCCTGTTCCTGCGATTGAAGCAGCAATGGATGGTTTCCGCGTTATGCCCATGTCTGAAGCGGCTAAAGAAGGTGATATCTTCGTTACCGTTACTGGCAACAAACACGTTATTCGTGCTGAACATTTTGCGGTAATGAAAGATGGCGCGATCGTCTCTAACTCTGGTCACTTCGATATTGAAATCGACCTCAAAGCGTTACGGGCGGAAGCAACCAGCGTAAAAGAAGTTCGTAACTTTACTGAGCAATATACCTTACCGAGTGGTAAATCCATTATTGTTATCGGTGAAGGACGTTTGGTTAACCTCGCTGCGGCTGAAGGCCATCCCAGTGCGGTTATGGATATGAGTTTTGCGAACCAAGCGCTATCGGTTGAATATTTAGTGAAAAATAAAGGTCAATTAGAACCTGGTTTACATTCCGTTCCCAAAGATATCGACCAAGAGATTGCTCGACTCAAATTAAAAGCAATGGGCATTTCCATCGATAGCTTAACCGCTGAACAAATTGAGTACATCAATTCCTGGACATCTGGAACCTAAATACTGCAAATTGAATTTTGCTCATTTAAATTTAGTTATGGGTGGGGTAAAACTCACCTTTTTTTATTGAATTAACATCACTTTAATTGCTTCACCAACTGAAATTGTTTGATTACTAATGGGTAATTGGGCTAGGGCGTTAGTTTGCGCTAAATTAATCAAATTGCCTGAACTATGGCTACCTGAAGCAACGTGGAATTCGGCTATTCCCGATTCATTCCAGCTAACTTTTCCCCACAAATAGGTTTCCCGTTTACTATCTGGTTTTAAAGAAGCCAGCGATCGCGCTTGGATAAATTGAGGATGCCAGGGGGCAGTTAACCCCGATAATTTTTTGAGAGCAGGTTGCACGAAACGCCAACAACTTACCAAGGCAGAAACGGGGTTACCTGGAATCCCAAAATAAACGCAACCATTAACAAACTTAGCAACGGTTAGGGGTTTTCCTGGTTTAATCGCCACACTACGAATCAGGATTTCTCCGCCTAATTCTGCTAATAATTCTTCAACATAGTCATAATCTCCAACGGAAACGCCGCCTGTAGAAAGCACCATATCGGCTTGTTCAATTGCCTGGCTCATGGTTTCTCGGAGGCGATCTCGATCATCGGGAACGATACCTAGATTAATCGGCGTGGCTCCTTGCCGTTGCACAAAAGCGGTGAGGGCATACTGATTAGCATCAATAATTTGTCCGGGTTCAAGAGTTTGATCAGGCTTAATTAATTCATCCCCTGTTGAAAAAATAGCGACTTTAGGGCGACGATAAACAGGCATTTTGGTTTGCTGGGCTGTCGCTAGGATAGCCATTTCTGCTTCTTTAATCTGGATTCCCGCGACTAATAACGTTTCTCCTGCTTGGGCATATTCTCCCCGTTTGCGAACAAAATTTTGAGCTTGGGGAGGAGCAATGAGAATGGAAACCTGATCCCCCTGCCGTTGGGTATTTTCCTGCATGACGATGGTATCGGCACCCTCTGGCAACATGGCTCCGGTAAAAATTCGGGCAGCCTGACGCGATCGCACAGAAAACTGCGGCTTTCGTCCAGCGGGAATTTCTTCAATAATATCTAGGGTGACGGGCTGCTCAGGGCTGGCGTTTTTTACATCTTCATATTTCACCGCATAACCATCCATCGCTGAATTATCCCAATAAGGAAAATCTAAATTACTGTTAATTGATTCAGCTAGAACCCGATTTAAAACTTCGTCTAACGGTAACGTTTCGATTTCTTTTAGAGAATGAATAACATTTAAGATAAGAGACTGAGCTTGATCAACTGGTAACATTCGACTTTGAAGGTGAAACAATTCTTTCTTTTGCTCTTAAGCAATTAACTTAATGGTTAGTCTCTATCAGAAACTAGCCAATTTTAATTTAACGTATTCTTCTTAGTGTATTACGCCGTTTTTTTAATTTCCTTAATTTGTAGAACTTACGCAGTAACTTAATATCATGTCAGGTTAAATGCCCATGATTTAGCTGCCTACGCGATGGAAAACTAATGATAGGAAGTTATACCAAATTAAAAAGAAAAAAATGCAAATAAAGGTAGAATAATAATGAGTTGCG
>CAYZWO010000028.1:0-39485 GCA_964482215.1 uncultured bacterium | reverse complement strand
TACAACCCAATGATTTAGCAAACTCCACACCTGCGCTACTGGTAACGGTCATTTGCGTTGAGGCATGAATGGGAAAATCGGGCGATAAGTGGCGAATTAAACGGCATAACCCTACATCCTGAACAATAGCCGCATCTACACCCGCCGCAATAATGGATTTCAGGTAAGTTTCTACAGCCGCTAATTCTGAGGTAAAAATTAAAGTATTGAGCGTCACATAACCTTTAACGCCGCGACGGTGTAAAAATGCCATTAATTCCGGCAAATCCACTTCAGTAAAATTGTGCGCCCGCATTCTCGCGTTAAATTTTTCCAGACCAAAATAAATAGCGTCTGCCCCATTTTCTACGGCTGCCTTAGCACAATCCCAACTTCCTGCGGGTGCTAGTAATTCGGGAGCTTTGAGGGAAATTAGAGGAAGAGGATTCACTGTAGACATTTCACGTTGAGCAGTCATAGAAAAATGAGAACGAGTATTCTATTTTAGGCTAGAAATTATGCTATTTGGGTTGTTGTCTTTATTTGAGAGAAAACAAATCGGTGCGGTTTTATTTATTTGTAAAAAGATCGCTGTTTATTTATTGAGGTTTCAAAGCGGCGATCGCGTTTTTTAATTAATTTTGAAGTATTAACCAATCGATTAGCAGTAATTTCAAGTAATCTAATTTTTTTAAATATTGATAGATGATTGGGAATTGTTTATTTTTTGTGAAATATAGTTCGGCAAGAGATGGATTCTCAAGAAGATGCATAGACTGCAATATGCTTAAAGCTTGATCGGGATTTTGTATTTGTTGATTAATGCTTATCTGACTAGCATAGCCACGTAGGTCAGTTGTTAGTAAGTCAATTTCTTCGAGGATGGATAGATTTTGAGAATTAGGAGGAAATGTTTCAAATAATAAGGTTTTATCTTGTTGTAAAACTTGTTGATAATCTTGGGTTAATTGATTGAGTAAATCAATAATTTTTTGAGTGCTTTGTTCTAAGGGATTAATAAGTATTGTATCTAGCATTTTATTTGGCTCCGTAGATATTCTTTCCAATACCAACCAGTTTTATCTAAAGCTTCTCTATTAAAAAGATGATTAAATTTAACAATTTTCAGTTGATCGAGTAAAACTATTTCTCCTCAAAATTTTTTCAATATTTTTTTATAACTTATCAGCATAACTTTTTTCACAACATAATAAAACCACTTTCTTGCCATCTTTTGATAAAATCAGAATCCGCTACCTGAAGTTTTTCATATTTTTGATTGATAGTGATTCTCGGTAAAGCTGGAATATCTTCTAAACTATGCTGTTGGATAAAAGTTATTTTTTGCCATTGTTCGTCACTGAGATTGCGGGTAATTTCCATGTGTTTTTCTAAATTTAATACATATATCGCTAATTTAAAACATTGTCTTAGCTTGCGGTTGCTGATTGATTGATAATGAATAGTTAAGAATTATCCATTGAAACCGTAATCACGGATTAGTCAATAATTAATAGTTGATAGTTTATATTGAAGATCCGATTTTATTCCAGCAAAAAATGTAAGACACCTGTATCAAATCTCCAATTTGCAATTCCTTCTAATCCAGTAGTCAAATAATTTGATGGAACTGGAATGACAGGAGAGCACTTCATAAACATTCTTTCAATAATGTGTTGCTTAGAGAGTTGAGGTAAGTTATCCCACCAAGAAATTCTGATTGCATGATTTTCACAATTAGAAAAAGAAAAACGCAATAATACGTCTTCCCATGTTTGTCCATTTTCAACACAAGATAATAATGATTTAATAAAAGGTACGCAGGTCATATTGCTAGAACGATGCCAGGCAAAACAAAATGCCCAGCCTTCTTGCGTTGGTGCAGTAAAAAATGTGATTAGATCGAGTCGAGAAGAAATATCCAAAATATCCTGTAAATGTTGACCAAGAAAATCAAAATCTGGATCTAGGAGTCCTGATAATTGTAAGGAAAAGGTTGATTTTGACGCGAGATACACAAACTCAAATTCGTCATACTTCTCATTGCGAAGGGCTTCTTCATAGTGAAATTTATGACACTTCAGTCGCTCAAATTTAAGTAAATTACCAATCAGTAAATTTTGCAAAAAAGATTGCGAATTTATATCAAATTTCTCTAAAGACCTCACATTGTTTTCTGCGACAAAAAACTCACGACAGAGGCAACGGTAAGCATATAGAGCAATTTGCTGAAGATCGGGATTAAGCGTTTTGTTGTCTATCGGTTCAAAAAGCTGGTTGTCATGATACTTGCAAAAACCAAGAAAAGTTGACACCTTGTTTATACCGATCTTCTTCATGGCGGGTATTCCATTATTCTTCTTAAGAGTAGAAAGATCAGCATTCAGTCGATAAACATGGCCTTTTTCTGCGATGAGACTCAGTTGACCCTGTTTCTGGATCGAATGAGCAGAGATAATTTTATTGCATTGAATCCCATTGGAAAAGTGAAGGCAACGTCCTCTATTACGCTCTTGCTTAATTGCACGTTGAAAATCTTCAGTTAATGACATTATTTCAACACTCACTTGAAAAATACTTTATTTTACTTTTAAAACATACAACATTTTGCTTGACTTGATTAGGACAAATAGACAAAAAGCGAGACTGCTTACTAAGTAAAGCTTATCGAAAAATCCGTACATTAGTGATTTAATGGATAATTATCAACTATCAATTAACTGGTGATCACAAAGTTTATTGAGTAGTAATCTTAGGTCATCTACAACACAAGATACTGCCACAATCACCGCAAATACCTTTGATTTTACCATTTTTCCTTAAATAAATGGTATTTAACAATCTTTATGACATTTGTCCAGATTTATTAAGGAAAACCAATAACGCTGATTTAAAATTCATCCCAAACAACCTGATTCTTCCCTTGTGTGATCGCCTTTCAATTAATGAGAAAATAAGGAATAGGTCAGTTTATTGGTATTGTTTTCAGGGTTTGACAATCTGCTAAATATTGTTAAAATTTATGGCAAAATTGCGCGAAATTACTGTTTCTCCCCAACTCAAAGAACGTTTAGCTCAGGGTCATCCTTGGATCTATCGGGATAAACTACCGAGAGAGATGCGTTTTGGAACAGGGGAATGGCTTAAAGTGCGCTGTGGTGGTTGGACGGGTTTCGGATTGTGGGATAACAAAGGCCCGATCGCGGTTCGGATTTTTTCTCAACGTCAGCTACCCGATCCGAAATGGCTAAAAGCTAGGGTGCAATCCGCTTGGGAATTAAGAGCAGCGTTGCGAGAGCAGAATTGTACGGCTTACCGCTGGCTTTTTGGAGAAGGAGACGGACTACCAGGGATTACAGTCGATCTCTATGGAGAATACGCGGTGCTGCAAACCTATATGGAAGGAGCCAGTACCTTACTGGATTGGGTAATGAAAGCATTGCGAGAAGTTGCACCATTGCAGGGCATTTTATGGCGGACTAAGCATCAAGAGGGGAACGAAAATCAAGAGAGCAAAACCCAATTACTGTGGGGCAAAGATCCAGGCGATGAAATTACAGTAAAAGAACATGGGCTATTGTTCCGAGTTAATTTACAGACGGGACAGAAAACAGGTTTATTTTTAGATCATCGGGAAAATCGGCGTTTTGTGGGTGAAATTAGTCGAAATAAAACGGTTCTCAATTGCTTTTCCTATACGGGTGCATTTTCGTTGTATGCGTTACGGGGTGGGGCAAGTCACGTGACCAATGTGGATATCGGTAAACAGTTGGCGGCAGTTGCTAATCTGAATGTGCGGTTGAATCAGTTCGATAGCGATCGCCATACATTTATTACTGCCGATTGTTTTGAGGTGTTGAATCGTTATGTTCAGGAGGGAAAGACATTTGATATGGTTATTCTCGATCCGCCGAGCTTTGCTAAAAGTAAACAGAATCGCTTTGCTGCTATCCGTGCCTATACCAAACTCAATGCCCTGGCGTTCAAGTGCGTTGCTCCTAATGGGTTAATTGTTTCTGCCAGTTGCACCAGTCAGGTCAGCCCTGAAGCCTTTAAGGAAATGTTAGCCAGTGCCGCATCAAGCAGCGATCGCCGAATTCAAATTTTGCACGAAGCAGGGCAACCGTTAGATCACCCGATTCCTGCCGCGTTTTCGGAAGGACGTTATTTAAAATTTGTCGTCGGTCGAGTTCTGCCCATTTTTTAGCTTAGAACAGCTTATAATTCACTGAAAAATAAAGACTCTGTTGAGACAGTGTATTTCCTTGAACTTTGAATTCTGTTAGCGGTAAGCCCCAATCTAAACGGGCATTTAAGCGATCGCCCATTTGCCAAATCAAGCCCAAGCCCACACTGACTAAACTATTCGGATTCGGTGTAGGTAAGGGATTATTGGGATCATTCCAGCCCGTGCCATAGTCTACAAACGGAGCAATTTGCAGCAGTCCATCGATCTCATTAACTCGCAAAATCGGAAAACGCACCTCTGCTGAGGCAAACACCCCATTATCCGTTAACAGGAAATCTTGGCGATAACCCCGCACACTATTTAAGCCCCCCAAAGTCAACTGTTCGAGGGGAACCAGAGGCTCGGTGGATAGTTGCAAAGCCGTCCGAAAAACGAATAAGGTATCTGGTGCTAATAAACGCACATATTGGCCTTGAGCTTGCCATTCAAAAAAGCGGCCATCCGGTGGTTGATTATTAAAGGTTGCATCCAAAATCCCCAATCCCCAACTCAATTGAGAACGCCACGCCAAAACATCTTCACTACCTCGTTGTGTCCATTCCTGAAAGAAGCGTAAAGCTGCAATTTTGGTTTGCCCTTGATCATTCGCGCCTGGCGATAAAGGGAAATTAACTCCTAACAAGCTGGTTTGACTCGCTGAATAGGAACCCGTTAATCCCAATGCTAATTCCTGGGTAGGCGTTTGGAGGACGGGCTGGCGATAGGTTAAGTCTAAATAAAGAGAATCCCCCGTAATATCTAATTGATTAAAGGGTTCTTCGATAACCCAAGTGGAGTTCCATTGACCAGAAAATTTAACCGTGCCATTTTGGGGATTGACGGGGAGGGTATAGGTTCCATAAAGGCTATTGCTGCCATCGCTGTTGGCGTATTCCAAGCTTACTGCGTCACCAATCCCGAATAGATTCCCTTCGCTGATGCGTAATCCCCGCTCAAAACTACCAATACTCCGAACTTTTCCATTATCGGCAAAGAGTTCTAAATCAAAGGTGTCGGCCTCTTCCACACGGACAGACAGAAGGCTTAACTCAGGTACAGACCCCGCAGAAATCTCGGCGGAAATCGATTTAATAATAGGGTTAAGTTGCAATAACTGTAAGGCTTGTAAGAGTTCTTTCTGATTAAAGGGTTTTTGGGTCGCCAACGCCAAACGACTACGGACATAATCGGGATTTAATTTGCCATCGACTGTCACCACAATGTCTTCTAAGGCCCCTTCAATAATTTGAATGGTTACCACTGCGTCTTGTTGGGAAAAGGTTTGATTGGCGGGAATAACGGCTCCAGAGTTGATATAACCTGCATCGGTATACAGTTTGGTAATAGTCGCTTCGGCTTGTAGGAGCTCGGTAAAGGTAATGGGTCGATTTACAAAAGACGCGATCGCTTGATTGAGTTGTTCATTACTAAAAGCCGTATTGCCGACAAAATTAAACTGCTTAATGACAATGGAGCCTGGAATTTCTGGCTGTTCAGTAGGGAGAGTCGTTTCAGGAACCGTCAGAGAGGGACTAGGCTGTGTTTCAGGGATCGGTAACGGTTGCTGCGGCGATCGCGGAGTCAAAATTCGGCCCGGAAGTAAGGGGGCTGCATTAGGAGTAGTGGGAGTTTGAGCAAAAACCTTAAACGGTTGCAAAACCAAGCAGGTAATGAAAAAAAACAATAGATGGCGATTTAGCATCAAAATGAAAATTTTACAAAAAGATGAATGATGAACAATTAAGTCTGAGGTCTAAAAAGAAGAATATTAATGTTTTTTTTTAATGAAATTTTCAAATTGTAATAAATTTAAAATAGGGTTAACCTACATAAGAATTTTGGAAAACTAATTTGCATATCATTGCGAATAGTCGTAATGTATTCTAAAGTAATTTTAAGCAAAAATCATTAAATTTTCTTTTAAGATTAATAAAAACTGAATTTATAGTGATAGTAACTCTGAAACCAAACTTAAAAACCGCTTTATTTGCCTCCCCTTTAATCCTATGACTTTAGAAGCTGAGTTTACTTGGAAGCACGCAAAAGAAACCGCAGAGAAAATCGTCTTTTCCCATTTCGATGGACATCTAAGGGATGTTGAACTGCTAGTTCTTCAAGGCTCTTGGGAAGGCTTAACCTATGAAGCGATGAGTGAACGTTATCACCTAGCCGAAAGTTACTTAAGGGGAGATATTGGCCCCGAATTATGGCGAAAACTGTCTGAGGCATCAAGAGAAGCTGTAACCAAAAAAAATTTTAAAAACGCACTGAGACGAGCCGCTCAACAACTCAGCATTTTTGATGAAACAGGAGAAGATTTGTCTCCGATTCCCGATTCTCCTGCTTCCACTGCAACCGCAGATATCAGTCATCCTGTCCCAATTCCTTTTTTCCCTGAAGGTTCAGTTCCCTTAGATTCTCCGACCTATTTAGAACGAGAAGGCGTTGATCGTCTCTGTTATGACAACATTACTCGCTCTGGTGCATTGTTACGCATTAAAGCTCCCATGAAAATGGGAAAAACGTCCTTATTGACTCGAATTTTGGCTCATGCTCAAACTCAGCAATATCAGACAGCCTATATTGACTTAAGAAATGTTGAACGCAAAATTATCGACAATTTAGATAAATTTTTGCAGTGGCTTTGTGTCATGGTGGGGAAACAATTAGGTTTAGAAAATTGTTTGAAGAATTATTGGGATACGGAGATTCTCGGCAGTAATGATAACTGTACCGTCTATTTTGAAGAGTATTTATTAACAAACATTGATTGTCCGCTTGTATTAGGGCTCGATGGCGTTGATCACTTATTTCCCCAGGCAGAGATCATAGAAGATTTTTTAGGAATGTTACGCAGTTGGCATGAAAGGGGAAAAACGGCCAACCGTTGGGGTCAATTACGTTTAATTCTTGCTCATTCGACAGATGTTTATATTCCGCTTGATCTAAATCAATCCCCTTTTAATGCTGGTGTTCCCATTGAATTACAGGAGTTCAATGCTTCTGAGGTAAAGGCTTTATCCCGCCGCTATGGGCTGAACTGGGGAAATACGGAAGTGAATGAATTAATGGCAATGGTTGGCGGCCATCCCTATTTAGTTTCCCTAGCATTGTATGAAGTGGCTGCTAAAAAAACACCATTAACCCAACTATTGAAAGACGCATCAAATGAAGTCGGAATCTATGCCACCTATATTCGGCGATTGTTGCAATCTTTACAGCAAGCTCCGTTTATTGCAGAAGGGTTTAAACGAGTTCTTTCATCCGATAAGCCTGTTACTCTAGATCCCATACAGACCTATAAATTACATAGCCTGGGATTGGTTAAATATCAAAATAATCAAGTTGTTTCTCGCTGTAACTTATATCGGGAATATTTTTCACGCATTTTTTCAACAATGGCTGAATAAGCTCTTCCTATAATTAATTGAGAATAATTATCATCAAATTGCTATACTTATCTATAAGAGCTTGCTAAAGCGTTTAGCTATCGTTTTCATTTTAGTCTAACTTTCTCCCACCATTGGAAGTGGTTGTTAGCTGGCTTTTAGTAAACTTCCAATAACGATTACAGATTAAACGTTTTTAAAGTTCTAACTGTCTAGCAATCATTATCAATTGGGTAGACACCTTATGTCTAAGATACGGGAACCCCTGACTCATTTCCAAGTTGCTACAAAATTATTAGGAGTAATTCTCAAGAATGATAATAAGATAAAATTCTTGCGAGTTGCCATTAATAATCAAGACTATTGGGTTAAACTGCCTAAAGACCTTCGTAAACAATTAGATTTTGAAATAAAAGTCGGTTCTTGGTTATATATTCAAGGAACCCAAGAAATTGATCGGAAAAAAGAGAATTTAAAATTAACTGCCACCAGTATTAAGCCCTTACTTCCTCCTGAGGCGCTATTCGGTGAATCAATGATTGTTCAACCTCCGATTGCCAATAAAAGGACACAAAAAGCGAGTATTTTGATTTGTCAAAAATCGGATTGTTGGAAACGGGGTGGCAAAGAAATTTGTCAGCAATTAGAAACTGAGTTGCGCGATCGCGGCTTAGACGATCAGGTACAAATTAAAACCACAGGTTGTATGAAGCATTGTAAACAGGGGCCCAATATCGTTTTCATGCCCGATAAAGCCCGTTACAGTCAGGTTAAACCCCATCAAGTTTCCTCTCTGGTGGATCGCCACTTTCCCAAAACAGATCAGGCAATTAAAACGACTCAGGCGGAACTTTTGTTACAATCCGCAACATAAACCCTTGCAGCCATTCGTCCCATGTCTAGTGTCTTAATTCCAGCGATCGCTCAACACGTTTTACCCGCAGGAGGGCCTGACCTATCTCGGTTTGATTGGAAAGAAGTATGGTATCCCGTCTATTACGTGGATGATTTAGACAAGACGAAACCGAATTCCTTTACGCTACTAGAGCAGGATATCGTCATTTGGTGGGATCAATCCCAGACAACCTGGCGAGCTTTTATTGATCAATGTCCCCATCGTCTTGCTCCCCTATCCCAAGGCAGAATTAATGAATCAGGGTTACTAGAATGTCCTTATCATGGCTGGACATTTTCGGGACAAGGCAAGTGTGACAGTATTCCTCAACAAGAGATTGGCTCTCAAGCAGAAACCTCCCGACGAGCCTGTGTGCAGTCTTTCCCGACTCAAGTTCGTCAAGGATTGTTATTTGTTTTTCCAGGAACGGCTGAAAATGCCGATAAAACGCCTGTTCCCATTGTTGATCCCCTAGAGGAATCCGCACAAGATTGGGTTTGTTTAAATATTTTTCGAGATTTGCCCTACGATGCCCTGACTTTAATGGAAAATGTCCTAGATTCTAGTCATATTCCCTACACCCATCATCAGACGGTCGGCGATCGCGACAATGTTAGTACCGTTAATTTAGAAGTGGTTCATTCTGATCGGCAAGGCTTTCAAGGTGTTTGGGAAGAAGGCCCCCGCAAAGGAACCTTGGGCAAACAAACCACGACCTTTATCGCGCCTGGGTTAATGTGGCATGACCTCACCTCCAAACAATACGGCAGAACGCTGACGGTGGTTTATGCGACCCCTATCCGCAAAGGAGAATGTCGTCTTTTTGCTCGTTTTCCCTTTAAATTCTCTTCTAAAATTCCCCGTTTAGCCATTCAATTAACTCCTGCTTGGTTTTCCCATTTAGGCCAACATCGGGTACTTGAAGACGATCAAATTTTTCTTCATTACCAGGAACGGTATCTCGAACAAAAAGGCGGTAGTGAAAAGTTTGCTCAAGCTTTTTATTTACCGACAAAAGCGGATTTATTTGTGGCAGAATTACGCAAATGGGTCAATCAATATGATGCAGAATCTTTCCCTCATCAAAGTTTTTCGCCTGCGTTGCCGACAGAAATTTTATTAGACCGTTATCATTCCCACACGAAAAATTGTGTTAGTTGCCGAACTGCGTTAGCGAATATTCAACGAATTAAATGGGGCGCAGCTATTGTTGCCGCGATCGCGTTAGGTTTGACTCCTATTTTATTTTTTATTTTGGGTCAGAATATAGTAATAGGGATTAGTTTGAGCAGTATTTTATTGATAAGTGGGATCGTTTGGTTGAGCTTAAATAAATTAGAAAAACGATTCTATCAAGGTGAACCTATTCCTCCTCGAAACTTACCTGATAAAAAGAAAAAGAAATAAAATTAATAATTTTTTATTATCAAAATAATAGAAATAAACCCTAAAAATTGAATTTTTGTCTTCAATTAAACTGAATCGGAAAGGTTTGATAGGTTTTAATGACAAATTGGGCATAATCGTTTTAAGCGAGGAAAGTTGGCTGTTTTTTGTGGCTGACTTTGGCAAAACTATGCGTCAATGTCAATTCATAGGATTACTCTACTTGCTGTCTATTCAGAAGCCGAAAAAATTAACAGCAAGCTTTCCTGCTTTGGGATTTACTTTACTGGAAATTTTAATTGTTACGATTATTGTTGGCATTTTAGCCGCGATCTCCATTCCTTCCTACGTTGCCACAGTCGATAAAGCTCGCTACGGAGAAGCCAAAAGCCAAATGGGTTGCATGGGGAAACAATTACTCACCTTTCGCATGGAAAAAGGATATTTTCCGGCTGATCAAAATAGAAATATTGCTCCTACTGAAATTGATTGTTTCTATACGCAATCGAGTGGTAAAGTGCCTTTTGATTCTATGTATGACTATGATATGCGGGTTCCCAGTCCAGGTTCTTGTTATGTTCAAATTGTTTTTTTAGGTAAAAATAATGCGAAAGAAGTTCCTAATAGTAATACTAGTGCTCTTTATCCGACCCAGGGAATTTATGAATATTCTAAAATTCAATCAGATTCAGATGATTTAGTTTTCAGTCTAGGAACAAATCCTTTGGGAGTAGGTTGTTAAATACTGCAATAAATCAAAGTGCGGAAAAGGCACAGGAAGACTTATTTTTGAGCGGGAACTGTCCACCAACTCAAGGCGTAGGGCTGATTTACTGAATAACTTGCTTCACGATATTGCACCCGAATTTTATAACGTCCTGTTTGGGGAATGGGGCAAAAAATATGTTCTACGTTATCTACCCGACTACGAGATGAACAAATCGCTTTTGAAGTTTGGTTTTCATCAATAGGCAATAGATAAAGATCCAAATTGTTTAAACCGCGATCGCGAAAAGTTTCGCCCAGATCGTACTGCTGATTGTGATTTTTATCATTGAGTTCAACCCACCGATCCCAAGCTAAGGTGATTGCTGTATAACTTCCTTCCTGTAACGGTTTTTCTAAACTATAATCCTGAAAATTTTGGGGGGCTAACTGGTCATAATCCCAACCCAAAGGCGGAAGCGGTTGATCGGCTTTCCATTGCCCTGCACTGAATTGCTCGTAGGCTCGGAAGGAATTGAGTTGACCTGCGCCCATCTCCATATCGAGGGGAATGGTGGGATTCGTGTAGGCTTCCGAGGCCAGCCAATTTTTATTGTGTTTCGTGATGACAGTGCGCGTCATACCCAGTAAATATCCATCTTCGTTATCTTGCAATTTATCCGCAGAATTGAGTAACACAGCTTTCATGACTTCATGGCGACGGGAATCTAAACTCCAATGGGACACTTTCGTTCGGAGTTGGCGATCGCCGAATTCTTGCAGTAAGGCAACGGTTCCTGTCACCTGAGGAGCCGCGAAACTGGTTCCACTAACAGAGACAATTTTTCCATTGATGTTGTAGGCTGAAATTTTATTGCCAGGCGCGACTAGCGAAATTCCTCGCCGATTATTTTCATTAACTTCCTTTTCAATAATTTTTCGCCCAATTCCCTGAGGAACACCACTTAAATTGGAAAAATCGACTTTCCGAAATTGCTGATTCTGCTGAGTGGTATAGGCAACCGTAACGCCATTGTACTGATCCGTCGGAATGGGAATCCCCCCTTCTCCCTGATTGCCTGCGATAACAAATAAAACATTTTGAGTGCGGGCTAACCAATCGATACATTGGGTTAACAGCGCATTACCATCTAATTTGGCATTAAAACGGGGATCACGAGTGAAAGATTCCCCAAAACTAAAGTTAATCGCTCGGAGATCCCCCCCATTTTGTTGGGTTAACGTCTGAGTAGTTAGGCATTCTTCCGGTTGGGCATTTTGCTGTAGAGATCCGATCGCAGCGGCATAGAGTCTGGCATCAGGAGCAACCCCAGGTAAGCGTTTATCCCGTCCCACCATGACTGAGGCTACCATTGCGGCATGATTGTCTAAATTCTTATTCGGTTGGGCGGAGCGATCGCCGACGAATATTCCTACTAAAGAAAACTTAGGTTTCCAACTGGCCAATTTATCAAATCCGTACTTTGCAGCTCGTCCGATTTCTAACTGTCCGATGGCGATTTTTTTGCCAGTGAGGTTATAGGGGTCTGAGTGCAAGCGTTCGGCATTAATTCCCCGTTCTCCTAAAGACACCTGCTGAGCCGAAACAGGGTGAATTTCCTCCCAACACATTAATATTGCTAAATTGGCGATCGCGGCGATTAAAACTTTAAATTTCACAGATTATTAACAACGAGAGTTTGACGTAACTCAATTATAGAAGCCGCTTTCAAGTTGGTTACTTCCCCAGAACGTGCTATAGTCACCCATTGATTAGTCAAATTAATTCAGCATTAAAAAGACATTGAAGGTTTTTGTTTACGGAACCCTAAAGCCCGGAGAACACAATTATCCAACGTATTGCCAAGGTAGAGTGATCGCGTCCCAAAAAGTCTATACCTACGGCAAACTCTATCACCTTTGTCTCGGATATCCGGGCATGACCCTCGGAGAGGATAAAGTCCAAGGCTATTTGTTAACCTTTGCCGATGAGTCCGCCTTGACGCAATTGGATCAATTAGAAACTTATGATCCCAACGGCGCACCTGAGAAAAATGAATATCAGCGTCAATTCGTCCCTATTTATGACCTAGAAGATAATTATTTAGGGGATGTTTGGGGTTATGTGATGACCCCTGAAAATGTGAAGGCGTTTCACGGAATTTATCTTCCTTCCGGTTGCTGGACAGAATTAAAAGCGTAAATTGGATTTTCAACGACAAATTTATCAGCAGATTATTCAGATTTTCCACGGGCATTACTGACTAAAATGCCATCTTCCATATAAACAATGCGATCTGCAATATCTAAAATGCGGTTATCGTGAGTCACCATCAAAATCGTACAGCCCTGTTCTTTGGCGAGTTTTTGCATGAGGCTGACCACATCGCGTCCTGATTTACTATCTAATGCGGCAGTGGGTTCATCGGCTAAGACGACTCGCGGATGGCTGACCAAAGCACGCGCGATCGCGACCCGTTGTTTTTGCCCACCCGACAGATCGTTGGGATAGTAGTGAATTCGTTCACCCAGCCCCACGGCTTCTAGCATTTGGGCTGCTCGTTCGTAGCGTTCTGAAGGCGAAATTTCAGGATGCAGTTGCAGAGACATTTGCACATTTTGTAGGGCAGTTAAGCTTTTAAGTAAATTATGAGCCTGAAAAATATAGCCAATACGACGACGGGCTTGGATTAGTTGTTCTTCTTTAGCACCGAGTAGTTCTTGATCCAATAATTTTAAACTGCCTTCTTGCGGCGATCGCAGACCACAGATAAGGGTTAACAAAGTGGTTTTTCCTGAACCCGATGGCCCTGTCATTAAAACGACTTCGCCTGGATAAATGTCTAAATTAATATCAAAAAGTGCTTGCTTTCGTAGATTTCCTTGACCGAAATAATGGTTTAAATTTTTAACCGAAATAACAGGTTGATTTGTAGTAGTTTGGGATTGACTGGATAAACTTAAAGTCTGCATAAAATTTCTGAAGAATAATATTTTATAAAATTTTGTAAGCTGATGAGGGGGGAAGTTAACTTAAAAAATATCCGCAGGATCGGCAGAGCGTAATTTTTTAGTGGCGATCGCGCCTGAAATGGTACACATAATCATGGTTAAAACTAACACCGTAATAGCTCGGCTCAAGGTCATATAAAGCGGTAAATTGGTAGCATTGCGAGTCAGCCCATATAAACCCAACGCGATCGCGGTTCCAGGAATAAAACCCAAAATTGCTAGAATTAAAGCTTCTTGAAAAACCACAATTAACAAATAGGAATTACGATAGCCCATCGCTTTTAAGGTGGCATATTCGGCAATATGGTCAGCCACATCACTGGACAAAATTTGGTAAACAATTACCACCCCGACAATAAATCCAATGGCAGTTCCCAAAGTAAAAATAAAACCAATCGAAGTATTCTCTGCCCAATAGGTTTTCTCAAATTCAATAAATTCTGCCTTTGTTAATACCTTGATATCATTCGGTAAATTGGCTTGTAAGACTTTTGCCATTGCTTGCGGATCAACCCCTGGTTTTAAGGTAATTAATCCTGCACTGACTTGAGACGGCTGGCGACGGGGCAAAATACGATGAAAATTCAAATCACTGGTCATCACATTTCCATCAGCTGCAAAAGAAGCCCCTGATAAAAATAGGCCCTTAATATTAATTTTGCGTTCTTGTACTTCCGTAGAAACCGTTTTTCCTTGCTCTAAATTGCTTAATGTTGTCACATAATCTCCCCGTGAACCACGATCAAAGAGGAGAACGTCAGGCATTTTTAATTTGTCCAAATTTTGTTCCACTTCAGGGATTAAAAAGGCAGATTTTTCGGGTTTAAAACCGAGTAGCAAAATAGAACTTTTTAACTGAGTTTGAGGGTTTTTCCAGTCCACAAAATCAGCATAAAGTGGATCAGCAGCGGCTACCCCATCAAAATTTAAGGTTTGATAGAGTCTTCTTCGGGGAAAAGTGGTTAAATTAACGATATTTCGAGCTTGCGGACTAATGAGGACTAGATCAGCATTAATTTTTTGGTGTAATTGGGTATTGCTGTCATAAAGAGCCGTTTGAAAGCCGAGTTGAATAAACATCAGCATATCGGCAAAGGCAATTCCCGCCATTGCCACTAATAAACGCCCTTTTTCGCGGCTCAGTTGTAACCAGGCTAAGGGAATTTCGCGAGTTTTGGGTGTTTTTTTCATAGTTAACTCCTCTTGATTTTCCCGTTACGAATTTAAGAATTAATGCTAAATTAATTGGCGATTATTGAACGTTAATGGCAACAGTAACTTCAAGGTTTGTAAAGGCTTGAACTTTAGCACTACTGGCAGGATCGAGCGCGATTTTCACTTCCACAATTCGGGCATCTGCGGCTGCGGTGGGATCGGTATTTAGAACATTATTTTTGTAAATTTGTAAGCCAATTTCTTTAACATTTCCTGTGGCTTCTCCGTTAAAAGCACCGCTCGTGATAATGGCTTTTTGACCGATTTTTAGTTTTTTGACATCGGTTTCATAGACTTCCGCCGCGGCTATCATCTGCTGCGTTTGACCGAGTTCAACGATGCCATCATTGCCGACAATTTCCCCGTCCCACGTCCGTACTCTTAAAATTTGGCCATTTCGCGGCGATCGCACGTAGGCAAGATCTAATTCGGCTTGCACTTTTTTAACCGCAGCAAGAGCAGAATTAACTTCCGCTTGGGCAGCTTGCACATCGACGGGACGAACTTCAGCCACTTTGTTTAAGGTTGAACGGGCTTCATTAATCTGCTGTTGCCCCGTACTTTCAATGCGTTCTAAGGCGGCTTTGGCTTCTTTGATCTGTTGCTGTCCTGTCCTTTGCGTCCGTTCTAAGTTGGCTTTGGCTTCGGCGAGTTGTTGACGGCTGGTTTCTAGGGTTAAGCCTTTACTTTCGTAAATTGAGGCAGAAACAGCCCCTTCGTCGCTTAATTGCTTATAACGTTGATATTCAGCCTGAGCATTATTCAATTCGGCTTCTAGTTTGCGGATACTGGCTTTTTGAGAGATAACATCCCCCGTTAACTGAGCTTCTAAGCGGTCAATCGTGGCCTGTTGGGTTTGGCGATCGCCGCTTAACTGGGCTTCAATGCGTTGAATATTAGATTGCTGTGCGCCAATTTCTCCCACCTTTGCCCCTGCTTTAACTTGAGCCAATTTTGCTTGAGCCACTTGTACCTGTTCTTGGGCTTGGGCTAACTCGGCTTGGAGGCGATCGCGTGTATCTAAAATCGCAATCACTTGACCTTTTTTGACCACATCCCCTTGTTTAACCAATAGTTGCGCGACCCGACTGCCACTGGTAGAAGCCGCAATTTTAATCACTTCTCCCTGGGGTTCTAAACGCCCTAAGGCAGTTACTGACTTAGCCACAATCGGTTGACTGACAGGAACAGCCGCAGGTTTAGCGTCCAATTCGGATGACTGGGTAAAACCATAACCAACAAAGCCGATGGCCGCGATCGCGCCTAATCCCCCTAACAGTTGTAACCATTTTCCAGTAGAGTGGGAAAATCGCTTACCGAGCGAATGAGTGGACTTTTCCGCAGTTTGCATAGGTAAAACCTGATGATGAGTACATGGGACTTATTGTGTCGGCGAATGCTTATGCAAAAAAATGAATATCAAATTTATATAATAAGAATGTATAGTAAACAAATTGAATATGTCAAGGAGAAATTTGCATGGCTTTACCCCACGCGCTTTTAGCATCACTATTGGTTGATGGGCCGTGTAGCGGTTATGACATGGTGAAACGGTTCGATGAAAAAATTAGCTGTTATTGGATGGCATCCCATCAGCAGGTTTACAAAGCCCTGCGAGAATTGGAAAACCAAGGTTGGGTGAGTTCACAAACCATTACCCAAACCAGTCGCCCTAACAAAAATATTTACAGCATCACTTCGTTGGGGAAGGAACAACTTGCCCATTGGGTCTTAACGCCTAGTGAACCGACAACGATCCGAGAAGATCTGATGATTAAAACCCAGGTCGGCTTTTTAGTCCCCCGTCCCAGCTTATTGGAGGAGTTAAAACGTCGTCATCAAATCCATTTAGAAAATTTAGCCGTCTTAAAAGCATCGGAAGAGGAAGAATTCGGCGATCGCGATCATCTTTCTTTTGAACAAAAATTGCATTACTTAACCTTGCGTCGGGGTATCCGCTTTGAAAGCGATTGGGTTGCCTGGTGTGAAGAAGCCATTGAAGCGATTGAAACCTATGAAGACACTGAGAGCTAATTTTTATTTCAATTAAGACTTACCAATTCTCTTGACTCCATCTCGTTTTTCTTTTAATTAAGTTGACCTACTTATCCAATATTTCATGACCAAAATAAAGACGTACTATACAACTGAAACAGAGCTTTTAATTTTGCTGATTTTACAGATTATCTTGAAAATATTGCTGGTAAAGGGGACAACTTGAACTGGCTTCATCGCCCATTAAGCTGATTAATCCCATACTTTCTAATCGGTACGCGATCGCGGGTTCTAATCTAACGTGGGTAGGACTATCAACCACTTTTTTCATACCTGCTATTAAATCAGGAGAAGATTGTAAATTATTCCAATGGTGGCGTAGATGGGCACCGTAAATTCCGCCTTGAGTGGAGGCTTCTGTTAATAGTTTTTCAGGAGATAATTGATTCGTCTTTAAGGCATTGAGTGCTAAACGAATCAGATCGGGATGACCACCGACAAGTTCAATGAGATCTTTTAAAAAAGCTTGTAATTTTTGTAATTCTGATTCAGACAAGCCATCAGCTTCAGCCAATTGATTAACTTGTTCTAACGTAAACCCAGGCAATTTAATTTGTCTACCCACATTAAATGGGGATTGATTAGCATCTAATTTGATATAAACTTCGGTAGAATTAGCAATAGTTAATCTCAGATTTTGCCAAATGGGAATATTATTGGCTTCTTCGTGCCAAAAGCGTAACATAGGTAAAAAATCTTGAGCAATATCGGCATATTCAAACACCCGATCCAAATTATCTAAACCCAACACTAGAGGCTGATTAATTTGCTCTAATAAATGACTTTGAAAGTAGGTTTTACAACTGATTAAACTGCCAAACAATTCTTCATCCCAGTAATCATCTAATTGAGGTTTAATACCTAATTCGCGGCTAATATTGGCACAAAACCACCGTAGAAATTTATCCAAACTACTAAACATGGCGGCTTCTGCGGTTTGGAAGTTGAGATAAACGGTTTTAAAATTCGAGGCTTTGACTTGATTGAGAATAAATTTAACGAGCGAGGTTTTACCCGTTTTCTCAGGGGATTTAATACGAATTAGAGCACCAGGCTTGGTGATTTCCTGTAAACAATCACTTTCAATCGGCGATCGCGGAATATAAACCGTTGAATCCGATTGAATTAAGGGCTTTAAATTAAGCGTCAATCCTGTATTAATAGGTTTATTATTAGCCTGTTGCCATTCCTGATATTTAATATCCTTTAACCATTCCCGCAAAATTTGGAATTTGCCTGGCCCTTTACTGCTGGGATCAAGTTCAGGACACCCATTAGGCTTATCTTTGGCAAAATAACTATAAATTTGGGTCATTTGCTTTTTATAGGTTTCATGGCTGGCTGCTTCTGCAATTTCCCACACTTCTAAATCTGATTTACGCCAATTTTCATAAGCAAAGCGCACTAGAAAAACTTCTTTCAGTTTTCCATGTAAGTCATAATCGTGTGTAATTTCTTGAAGAAATTGATCCCAGCCTTGCGGTTTCATTGAGTTCCTTATTTAAGAGGGCGCAAAAAAGTCGAGGTAAAACGAACTTCCATTTAAATAGTAATATTTTCCCAAAGTTGAGAGACGGAAAAAGTTTCTCCTAATGATGCTTGTTGTAAAGATTCCTTTAAATCGGTTAAAATCTGCTCATTTGGCTCATGTTCGTCAATCCCAGCTAACCCGCTTTCATCTGTTTTCCCATCTGCATCAGTGACATAACGAACAAGGGTTTCAATATTTGCGCTCATCATGGTTTTAAACCTTGTACTTTGGTTTTATCTTAGACGATATCTGTTTTCGGGGAATAAGCGATCGCGTTTAAGCCATACTTTCCCTTTTTTTCCCTTTTTTTCGATCTTAAGGGAATGTATCCTCTTTGTGATGGGACTGACATCCTGCCAAGAAGATTCTATTCTCAAGGTAGAGGAGAAAGATTCCTCGACCTTCCTTGGTGTGTCAGGATGTGATAAGGAGATGACCTATGAAACGTAACCTAGTCACAAGTCTCGCGATCGCGTTGTTAGTCATTATTGGAGTCGAAACGGTAGCAACAGCCCATGTTACTTCCCTGACCGATTCTCAAACGATTTACAACGGCAAATGTCCTAAAGATAAAGACGACGATTGCAAAGACTAATTCTAAACATCAGTTATCAGCGCGATTCCTTCCATCTGCTGGTAACTGTTGCTTGGAGGACACTGAGATGGCTAGTAACACCCTTGTTGCTGGTCATCTCCTTAGTTTTATTGTAGGTCGTGACCCTGAGTGCGGAACAGTTTTAACGTTTGCATCTCGGAGATTCCCAAAAAACTTACGCGCTCGGTTGTTGAAATAGCTCGAAAACTTGACGGCAAAAATAACGCAACTTATCCCCCACGTCTGCCGCAGGTTGATAATTCCCCACGACTTGCCAATGCTCCACCGTCGAAAGTCGCCAAGCTTGCCCCTGATGATTAATTCCTACCGTTTCCACCCCAATAATCCGCTGAGACTCATCAATGGGATCGGGGTGAAAACGAATTTGTACGAGAATACTACGGCTTTGAAAACGGGGACTCCACCCAGGAAGATGAAATCCGATATCGATAGAGTGGGGATCGACTAATGCGCGCGTATCTCGATCATTGTGCCAGGGTTTCAGATCTGCCTTCGCATCGGGAAATTGCGACTTAAACAAATTGACAATAGCGGCAATTTTGCTGGCAGTTTCTAATCCTTTCGCTTGTTCGGCGGCGTTCATGTTCAATCTCCTATCACTTGGGGGTTGAAGAACGGTTGATTTAGTAGTTTGCATCAAACTCTGACAATTTCGCTGAACTCAACGATTTGAGAGCGGAGTTGATACAGAGGTTATACCGTATTACAACCTAAGATTGGTAAAAGATGCTGTATTCTAAGACAGAATTTAAAATTTAATTGATAAATAAGGATAACAAAAGTTCGTGGAAATTACCGAAAATACCCTAGACATTGGCAAGCTCAATTGGTTTTATCGGGAAGCGGTTCCCAATAATCTTAACGATAAACCCCCTGTTTTGCTGCTGCATGGTTTACCGTCCCAGAGTTACACTTGGTTGCCGATTTTGGATCAATTGGCAGAAAATGGATTCCGCGCGATCGCGCCTGATTGGATCGGGTCGGGTTATTCCAATAAACCTGATAAACGGGATTTTGCCTACACAACCCAAGCCTATCTCCAGGCATTAACCGATTTAATTAATGAGTTAAATCTCGACAAACTTAGCTTAGTTGTCCAAGGATATCTCGCGTCCGTCGGCATTCAATACGCCTTAGAAAATCCTGATAAAATCGAGAAATTAGCCATTCTCAACACTCCTATCACTCCAAATGCAAAATTACCTTGGCTGATGACCCAATGGACATTACCCTTCGTTGGCGATATGGTCACCCAAGATCCCTTAATTATTGACCGTACCCTAGAAGGGGGAAGCGGTTTTGTTGTCAGTGATGAAAAATTAGACGTTTACCGCAGACCATTTTTAAAAACGTCGGCTTCGGGACGTTCTTTAATGGCAACAGCGAAAAACCTTAATTTAGCAAAAGTAACAACAGAAATTGAATCGGGGTTAAAAAATTGGGCAAAACCAACCCTGATTCTTTGGGGAATGCTCGATCCCTGGTTACCGTCTGAACCTGTAGAGCAATTAGCCAAAAGTAACGCTCAAATTGAATTTGCTCAATTACCTGAAGCCAAACACTATCCCCAAGAACATTGGCCCCAGGAAGTCGGCGAAGTTCTTATACCCTTTTTGCGTCGCCAAGTTATTTAACGCTCGTGAACTGGGGATCATTGTCAATTAAGCGGATAATAATTTGTTATCGCTATGGCAGAACTGATAGGAGCAGAATGAAATAATGTTACCCTGTTATTCAGCTTGATCCCTTATTCAATAATTTTCTCTGCTAATTTTTGTGAGCGATCGCCCTATCCGTCTAATTTTGATTGATGAAGACCCGATCTTTCGATTAGGGTTAGTGACTGCTTTAATTTCTGTGAATCAGTTTCAAGTATTAGCCCAGGTTGATGCTCTTCAACAAGCGATCGCGACTTTAAAACAATCTCCACCCGATATCGTCATTCTAGATCCCCTGTTTTTAGAAACTGCAAATCAAGGATGGGAACTTTGCCGTCAAATTCAACAAAATTATCCGACGGTTAAAATTTGTCTATTAACAGCAACTTTAGAATACAGCAAACTCATTCAAGCTCAAAAGCAAGGCGTAGAAGGCTATTTTCATAAAGGAACGCCTCTGAATAAACTTTTAGAAGGGTTAGAACAAATCTTTGAAGGACAAAGCTGTTGGTCGGATCTGTCTTTTTTCCGAGGCTATGTCAAATTAACTCGACAAAATCGTTGGATTTTAAATTCCTTTCAATTAGGATTAACTGAAATTGAGAATAGTTTAAATAGTTTAAATCAGCAGCTTCAAAATCCTCGTTTATCGGCTTTCGATGAGCTTTTTTTACAAGGGCAAAAACGAGAATTATTAACAGCCCAATGGTTAGTTAAAAGGTTAATGCCCAGAAAATTGAAGATGATATCTCAGTTATTAGCTGAAGAGAAGACTTCTGCTAGTTTACCAAATGCTGTCAGCTTACCTGTGGTTTCTCCCGCCCCAGCGATTGTTAATGTTGATGTTACTTCTGGAACAGATGGTGTCCTAACTATTTTTTCTAATACCTTACTTAAAATACAAGCTAGTTTTAGTAATTTAACGAATACGACCTTAGAGCTAGATATTTTAAAGGTTGATAAAAAACAAGAGCTTTTAATTTTAGTCTTAAATCAATTTCAACAGCTTTTAAATGAATTGCAAGCCCTTGACGTTACCCGTGAACAATTGCCTGAAGATACGAGTTTAATACTCGTAGAAATTTGGCAGTCAGTAACCCTCACATTTTTTGGAAAATATTGCTCTCCCAAAGGAGACTTTAAAATTGATAAAATTCAAGAATTATTAAATAGTTATCGCACTTTCATTCAAGCAGAATCTCTAGAAAAAATTCCTTTTACCCAGGAGCTACTTCATTACTTCCTATTTGATGAAAATCTGGTTATTGATGAAGTTTACTATCGTATTGAATCCCTGGAAGTGGGGGAACGGATTGAGGTTTATCTACAGAATTTAATTATTCAAGTTGCCAACAGTGTATTGGTGTTTATCTTGAATTATTTTTCTGAAAATGAACAAATCAAACAAAATCTTTATCAAGAAAAGATGCTTTCTTCTAGAGAAATCGCCAAATTTCGTAATAATTTAGCATGGCGTTATCAATTCAGCAAATATTGGCTAGAACCTCAAAATATTTTTGAAAGTCAATATACTTTATTCTATTTCAGCCTACAGGGGATTAAGCAAACTCAAGTTTATTTTCCCCGTCAGGCAGAGTTAAGCCAACTCGAAGGACTTCCCCTCGCCGCAACGATTATTCTTGAGCTACGGGATGCCCTCTCTCCCCGTCTGCGATCGCTGGTAACATTTGTCGGCAATGGTTTAGTGTTTGTCTTAACTCAAGTTATTGGCCGAGCGATTGGTTTAATCGTGCGTGGCATTTTACAAGGTGTCGGAAATACCTGGCAAGAAACCCGCTACAGCCGAAAACGCAGTCGAGAAAACTCCAATTTTTAAGGGGCGACGGCTTGGCTTTCACTGCCCAAAACTTCGATATATTGAGTTTCCATCAAAAAACTTCCTCGTTGAAAACGAACGCCCCAATATCCACCTGGTCTGCGATCCATCACAACCCCTTCAGCCCCGATTTCTAACAGGTCAGCAGGGCGTAACATCGGCATGGGATCAGCCGTTTTTAAATAAGGAGGATGGCTGACTAAACGAACTTTACTCCCCACCGTAATTTCTTGAGTCTTCATCATTATTAATTTCTATTTGCTCTAATCAGTTAACCATTATTCAACTAACCGTTCTGTTTGCCTACTCATTTTATTCTGACTGAATTGTTACCATCAGTCCCTAAATCGCTGACTCATCCGCTGAAATAGTCAACTTCCGAGGGCAAGCTTTTTCGATGACATAACTAATGCCTTGGGCCCCTTCTTCACGGAGATCTTGAATATAGTCGCCATGATAACTTTCTGCTTCTTGAACCGAATCAAAGGGGCCAAAATAGTAAGTACAAATGGGGACTTGGGTGTCCACTTTAACCCACCATTTTTGGTTGTTAGTTAATAAAAGGCTTACCACAACCAGATAAATGAGAAATAAAACAAAGCTAAACATAATGGCTGAACTTGACTAAATGGATTTTTTTAAACGGGTTTAAATACGCGCATCTTAAGTCAAGATTAACTTAACTTTTTGGCTTCGTTACCGTTCAGTGGCTATGATTTTGTTATAGGTTGCTTGATTGTATGCATAAATGTCATATAGCCTGGTCTATTTTCATGAAACCTTAATCAGCCTCTCCACCAATCACCACATCCCGAATCCGTAAACTGGGGCCACCGCAACCCACGGCTAAGCCGCTTTGTCCTCCTTTGCCACACCCTCCCGATTCGTCCCAATAAAAATCGTCTCCGATTCCTTCAATATTAGTTAAAGTCTTGAAAACGTTACCCGATAAAGTTACATCTCGGACAGGTTCGGCCAATTCACCATTGCGAATCATCCAAGCTTCCCCTGCACTAAAGGTAAACATTTCGCCGTTGGTCATGCCCCCTAACCAATTTTTGGCATAAACCCCTTCTGTGATGTCATTAAATAAATCGGGCACTGGTGTTTTACCCCGTTCAATCCAAGTGTTGGTCATGCGGACGATGGGAGGATAGTGATAGTTCAAGCAGCGAGCGTTGCCTGTTGCCGTTTCGCCTAATTTGCCTGCGGTTTCCCGTGAGTGTAATCGTCCAACTAAAACCCCATCTTTAATCAGTTGGGTGGTGGTGGCAGGAACTCCTTCATCATCATAGAAATAACTGCCTCGGTGGCCGATAGGGGCGGCTCCGTCAAAAATTTGTAATTCGTCAGGGCCAAAGCGTTTGCCCATACTCATCACTTCGAGTAGATCAGGATTTTCGTAGAGCATATCGGCTTCGGAGAGATGGCCAAAGGCTTCGTGAACAAATAACCCTGTCAAAATCGGATCGATAACAATGGTATAGGTATTGCCTTTGACGGTCGGTAAACTCAGAGCAGTAACGGCTCGTTGAGCAGCGCCTAAAACTTGTTCATCCAAGTTGCTCAAATCTTCGTAGCCTTTGCGAGATCCCGTTGTTTCTCGTCCTGTTTGTAAGATTTCTCCGTCTCTCGCGGTGGCCGAAAAGCGCATTTCAATATCGCACCAAGACTGTTCAATAAAAGTGCCTTCGGAGGTGGCGAGTAAAATCCGTTGGGTGGTGTCTCCGTAACGAACCGAGGTAGTAGTAATTTTGGGGCTGGCACTGCGTAAAATTTCGTTGTAGCGATCGCAGAGGGCTTTCTTTTGGCTCAAAGGGATATGACGGGGATCGGTTCCTGTGAGGGGTAATTGACAAATGGTTTGAATCGGATCAACAGGGGCGAGGATGGTTTCTTCTTCACCGATTAACTTCGCCGCCGCGATCGCCTCCTCAATACGTTCAGGGAGAGTCGAAAGCCGATTAAAGGCCGCAAACCCCCAACCCCCTTGATGACAGGCCCGAACTTGACCCCCGATAGCAATGCCTTCACTCAGGGTTTCAATTTTTTCACTCCGCAACAAAATATTGGTTCCTTCCGATTGTTCGAGACGAATGGCTAGGTAATCCACGCGATCGCGATACCGTTGCATAAGGTCACTTAACTGATTTTTGATCTGGGCGAAGGAGTCCGTCATGATCGCAGCCTATTAAATAAACATCGTGATTCCTTACTATTATCCTGGATTTTTTTAGGAAATTAACGGTAAATTATTCTTCGTGGCTCAATATTTCTGACGTTCCGAAAAAAAAAGCTTAATCCAGAAATGATAATGGTATGATTCAAGCAAGAGTAACGCCTGCTGCTGAATCCTAATGTATTGATTTAACCTACAAATTATTTTTAGGATCTGTGCCAAAATTTCAATGTAAACAATGCGGTAAGCAGTTTAGCTTATCTATTCGTCCCCAAAGCTGTCAATACTGTGGTAGCTCTCACCTGATTGCCAAAAGTCGGTCGTCCGCAGGGGCTAACTTTATGGTCAATACCACGGCTAGTGCTAATCGTTCGCCCCGCAAGCCCAAACTATCGACCGTTTCCCCAACATCGGTGAATAGATTAAGCACCAACGTCGAGTTATCTACCGAAAATAGCGCAGCACCCAAGCCCTTCCTCTGTAGCCAACCCCCTGTTGATAAATCTTCTCTGCGTCCACCATCAGGCATTTTTGGGGATTTGATTGATCCTGTTCAAATCCTGATTCAGATGGGTTTGATTATTCTGACCATTGGTGGTTTAGGGGGGACTTTATATTGGCTGGGAAATTTAAAATACGATACCGCTGCTTTTCAAAAAGTTGCCCTTGATGGAAATTTTAAAATTCCTGACAAGTGGCTCTTAAACAAAGGCGCAAAAGTTAATCAAGAAAAATTAATTCATGCCCATTCAGCCAATCAAGCGAACTATGTGTCTGTTTTAAAAGAACAACTTTTTGGCGATGCGGATATTGCAGTTGAAACAAACCTGACTCAACCCAGTTCAGATTTATCCTTTGGTATTGCGGCGAGAATAAACGGTCAAAATAATCAAAATTTTTATTATCTTTTAGTTCAACCCGATGGTTCTTTTGCAATGGGTAAACGGAATGCGGAAAGTTGGGATAATAAAGTAAATTGGCGAAAAAATTCCGCGATCGCGCCAGGGGAAGCCAGCAATTTATTAAGAATCGTTTGTAAAGATAATTTAGTCATTGGATTTATCAACAATCAACGGGTTGCCAGCTTTGAAGATGATCAATATTCATCGGGTAAAGTCGGGCTGATTTCCTATCAACAAAAAGGAGCAGACAGCACAGTAAACTTTAATAATTTATCCGTTAAAGAAAAAGATATTGGCGAAAACGAAGCCAAACCGTCTCCCCAAGAAGCCATTCAAAAATATTACCAAAAGCTCGAAAATAGTGATGATCATAAATCCTTTAACTTTATTGATCACACAAAAATTGACTCCCAAGAAGTTTTAGAAGAAACAGAAAATACGGCCAAAGTCAAGGTTAATTTACGCTATGTCCTTAAAAATGGCGGAAAAATTTGTGAAAGCCGCGTTATGTATTTAAGCTTTAATCCTAAAATTCATCAATGGAAAATTGACAAATCTGAAGATATTCGCCCCCTGCCTAACTGTCAGTAAATCACTGACTGGTTAATTATTGACTGGTTGTAATGCCCCGCTCCCGAAGTTGACGAATAAAATATTCTTCTAACGAGGCTCTGGCTAAATTTAAGCTAATCAGTTTTGCGTCTAATTCGGGCAAGGTATCAATAAAGGATTGGGGATTGCTTGTGAGTTGGCCGTGCCACAGATTATCTTCTAACTTTAAGCCTGTGATCCATTGCTGTAATTGGGTTTCTGTTCCGCCTTGTACCACCACTTGATACACATTGGCACTCCCCAAAATTTCCTCTAACGAGCCGACACAGAGCAATTCTCCCCTTGCCAAAATCGCAATGCGATCGCAGATTTGTTCCACATCGGTTAAAACATGGGAATTAAAAAAGATGGTTTTGCCTTGCTCTTTAAGAGACAGGATAATTTCTCGCACCTGGTAGCGACCCAAAGGATCTAACCCTGACATGGGTTCATCGAGGAAAACCAATTCAGGATCATTAATCAAAGCCTGAGCCATGCCTACCCGTTGCATCATCCCTTTAGAATATTGCCGTAATTGTTTTTTCTTGGCCGTTTTTTGCGCTAAGCCAACTAAATCCAGTAATTCAGGAATTCGTTTGGCTCGTTTGGCTTTGGGGATTTGGAATAGGCCGCCCACAAATTCTAAAAATTCCCAAGCTGTCAGAAAGTCATAAAAATAAGGATTTTCAGGCAAATAGCCCACCCGTTCTTTAATGGCGCGATCGCCGATGGGACGACCTAACAACACCGCACGGCCAGAGGTAGGACGAATGACTCCTAACAGAATTTTTAACAGGGTCGTTTTCCCCGCCCCATTAGGCCCTAACAAGCCAAAGGTTTCTCCTTGCTTTACCGAGAGCGAAAAATCCGTCAAAGATTGTACCTTTTGATTAAGCCAAAAGCCTGTGCGGTAGATTTTATTTAAATTCCACGTTTCAACAACAGCTAAGGGTTGAGTGCTAACAGCTTGTGGCGATAGATCTGGAATAGTACTCATATTTTTTTGAATAGCCTATTGAAAATCATTAGAACTACATCAAACAATCCATTAAGAAATAACTGGAAAAACCAATTGATCCGCTTCAATCATTTTAGGAAAATCCTTAAAAATCATGGAGCAAGATTTAACAAACTTTTTCGTCCATTGTTGAGCCAATTCAATTTGGGCAGGAGTCAGTTGCTCGGTAGGCGATCCCTTATAGGTAACTTTGCCAGAAGAACGATTATGTTCAAACTGCTCAAACCACTCTAAATCGGGCCGCGACGATTGCCAATAGCGACTACTCATGGTGTTCCCTAGATAACGATTCCCTACATCGCTCAAATGATTCAAGGTCATTAACAAATCTTCAACCGTTAGAGATAGAGTCTCTAGATTAATCTCAGGAGTCGATGGAGGAGCCGCAGTAATTGGAGCATTTGCGGCAACCGTTGTGGGTATTGGAGGTATCGCCACAGGTGGGGGAACGACCATTTCTCCGACTTTTTTCATCCCTAATTTTTCGGGGGTTAAGGTCGCATCAAAACGGCTTTTTTTATCGTATTTCGCATTGGTTAAATCGGCCCCCGTCAGGTTTGCCCCATTAAAATAGGCTCCTTTTAGGGATGCGTCTTTTAAATTGCCTTTGGTGATATAGGCATTGGTGAAATAGGCTTCATCTAAAATGGCACTTTGTAAATTGGCTTTAATTAAATAGGTTTTGATTAACGAGGCTTTTTTTAAATTGGCTTTTTGAAGATTTGCGCCTGTGAGATCGGCTTCGTTGAGATAGGCTTCCTGAAGGTTTGCGCTGCTTAAATTGGCATCTCGCAAGTTGGCATAACTGAGGTCTGCACCACTGAAATCCGCATTACTCAGATCCATTCCATGTAAGTTGGCCCGCCGTAGTTGACTATTGCGGAAGTCGCGATCGCCAGCTTGGTATTGTTCCTGAATTTCTTCTGCGGTAGTGCTTTGAACCATAAGTGACTCTAGATTTAACTTAAGGGTATTTTACACAAAATCCTAAGCCAGTGAAAGGATAGTTTCACGGAGTTTTTCAGTGTTTTGAGTTAGGTTAAATAAATTGTCTATTAATTTTAATCAAGTCAGATGCAATTAAAAAATTAATTATTTATATCAACACAGTTTGTAATGTTGTAATGGGAACTTGACAAAAATAGCGTCGTTGAAATTGTTCTTCGGTAAAAGCTTCTAGAAAATCTTGAGTTGATAAATTCACATTAGTCGTTGGTTGATTAGCTTTTTTAATACTAAGTTTATGATCATCCTGACTGATGGTAAAACCTAAATTAATTAAAACCGTTAACCCCATTTTTAAAGTGTTATCACTGAGGTTTAATTCCTGTTTTAACTTTTCGATTTTGATGGTTGACTGGGTTCGATTGAGATATTTTGCCATACCCGTTAGTTTTTTCAAGGTTTCTAGACCATCCTTTTGCAATGAGGAATAAGTCAGGGCTAATTTTGCTTGATTTTGAGAGGCTTGATGATAGGCAGTCTGTAAAGTTTGCCAATGAACAGGGCAGTGATCTAGGGTTTGGTAGGGATGCGCGATCGCTTGTTCTGTGGGGTCAACCGATTGATTGCGCCAATCTAATAATTGGGGGATTTGTTGAAAGCTATTACTTGCTAAAGGATCGCTTAATTTAAAGTCAATTAAACGAACTTCATAGCGGTCTTTAACTGGATTAAAATCCAATTCAACCACTACATCACAGGCTTGATCTAAGGGAACTTCATCTTTATAATGTCCCCACCAAACCCCAGGGAATCCTTTTGTTACGTTGTCATCAATGAGATCAAACGTAGTTTTAATATATTGAATCTTTTTACCGCGAATATCTTGGGGGTTATTGTGCCAAACGTTTTTAAAATAACAATTTTTGATTAATAATTTAGGAACAGGATTTCCCATCCCGCAGGGTTCTAATAAATTTAATTCCCGAAAGAGTGCTTTTCCTAAATCTGAAACTTTAATAACTAAATCAATTTTTATTTGAGCAATTAAAGCTAACTGATCTCGATTTTGTTGCCAAAACTGTTGATTAATGGCTTGTTGAAAAATGGGAATATTTTCGACCCGCAAACTTAACCCTGCCGCAAAGGGATGGCCGCCAAATCGTTCTAACAAATGGGCTTGAGAATTGACGAGTTGATACAAATCAATACCATTAACCGATCGCGCTGAGCCTTTGGCTAAGGTGGCATTATTGGATTCATCGTCACGGGTACTTAACAAAATCGTAGGACGACCGTATTCTTGAGCAATTTGGCCCGCCACTAAACCCAAAACCCCTTGGGGCCATTGATCATCGACTAGAACAATCACGCTGGTTGTTGACAGATCCAGACTCGCTAATTTTTTCTTAATTTCTTCCGTTACTGTTTTTTGAATGCCTTTGCGTCGAGTGTTGGCCAATTCTGTTTCCATCGCCAACTGTTTACAGCGTTCAGCATCACGACTGGTTAACAGTTCCACCCCAAAACTGGCATCCCCATGAATCCGACTGATGGCATTAATGCGCGGCCCAATCCCAAAGGAAATATCGGTGGGGCGATCGCCGCTTCGTTGACAAAGCTCTAACAGTTGGGCGACTCCTGGACGAGTCGGATTCTTAGTCTGTTGTCGTAATTTTTGAATACCTTTTTGGGCTAAATAACGGCAATCACCGCTTAATTGGACTAAATCTGCAATTAACCCAATCGCTACTAAATCTAGTAAATCCTCAACGGGTTTTGTCGGTAAATTCGGCAAGGTTTGATACAAGGCTTCAACTAATTTATAGGCAACTGCCACACCCGATAGATGATAAAGGGGATGATCTTCCGCAAAATAACGGGGGTTAATAATGGCCACAACAGGGGGACGGTCTTCAGGCAAGGTGTGGTGATCAGTAATAATCACATCCATGCCGAGTTCATTGGCATAATCAATTTCCTTTAAATTGGTACTGCCCGTATCGCAAGTAATAATCAAGCGAGTGCCTGAGGCGGCAAGTTTTTCTAACTGCGGAATATTGAGTCCGTGGGAATAGGTTAAACGATTGGGAATGTAATAAGTTAACTGTAAATGGGGCACAAAAAATTGTCCTAAACCTTCCCATAAAACGCTGGTTGCAGTAATTCCATCTGCGTCAAAATCCCCCCAAATAGCAACTTTTTCTTGACGTTCAATCGCTACTTTTACACGGTTAACGGCCGCTTTCATCTCTTGCCCAAAGGCAAAGGGATTCGTCGGTTGATAGGCTTGAGGATTAATAAATCCTGCTAAGGTTTCTGCATTGCGAATTCCTCGTTGCCAGAGCAATTGAGCCGCATAGTTTCCCTCAGATTCAACAAGATAAGATTGAACCAACTGACGAAAATATTCAGGAATATCAGACGGCGTAGAAATTGACCAATGGGTATCTACCATAACAGTAAAAAAATTAAGCTCAGCGATAGAGAAAGGAGATTTTAAACTATCACTAAAAACTTCTAAATTATATCGAATATAATAAAAAGATTAGTGTTTGCTAGGGCTATCTTCATGCCACTTCCTCGTCTAATTACCCTCGTCATCGGCCTCAGCTTTGTTTTGGGCTTGATGATTTGGCTGATTAATTCTATTTTTCGGCTCTACTTTCAGGTTTCTTGGACATCGCCATTTTTAGCCAATATTTTAATTTTATTAATTATCGGTTTACTTGGTTTACTGATTTACGCTTTTATTTATTATTTTAACCTTTCTCGTCAGCAAAAATCCCGTAAAAAAGGGCGCAAGGGTCGGTTAAATGTGCGGTTACCTGAGCAAAAAACAGAAGCGGCAGAAGAAACCCTTAAAGCGGTTCGTCGCCAGGTTAAGCAAATTCAAGATAAGGTTGCTCAAGAAGCTTTATTCAAAAAATCGCAGCAAATTGCCGAAAATTTAACACGGGGAAATTTGCAGGTTGTGGTTTTTGGGACAGGTTCGGCGGGAAAAACCTCGTTAGTCAATGCCTTGATTGGGGAAATTGTGGGTAGTGTGGCGGCGACGATGGGAACCACCCAGATCGGTGAAACCTACCATTTGCCTTTAAAGGGAATGAGTCGTGAAATTTTAATTACTGATACTCCAGGCATTTTAGAAGCAGGCATTGCAGGAACCGAACGGGAGAAATTAGCCCGACAATTGGCAACAGAAGCGGATTTACTGTTATTTGTCATCGATAACGACCTACGCCAATCGGAGTATGAACCGTTAAAAGCTTTAGCGGCTATTGGTAAACGCTCATTCTTGGTATTCAACAAAACCGATCTCTATCCTGACGATGAGTTAAACGAGATTTTAGGAACCTTGCAGGGACGGGTTCAGGATTTTATTGCAGCCGTTGATATTATTCCCATTGCCGCTAACCCTCAACCGCTGCGATCGCGCTCTGGGGAAATGATTAAACCCGAACCTGAAATTATGCCTTTAGTGCAACGATTAATCGCGGTTTTACGCTCCGAAGGCGAAGATTTGATTGCCGATAATATTTTGCTGCAATCCCAACGCTTAGGGGAAGAAGCCCGACAACTGATTGATCAACAGCGACGCAACGAGGCCGATAAAATCATTGAGCGTTATCAGTGGATTGGGGCAGGAGTTATTGCCGTTACGCCCTTACCAGTAGTTGATATGTTGGCCACGGCGGCCGTTAATGCCCAAATGGTGATGGAAATCGGAAAAGTTTATGGTTGTGAATTAAACAGCGATCGCGGTAAAGATCTAGCCGTTTCGTTAGGTAAGACTTTTGTGAGTTTAGGAGTCGTCAAAGGTGCGGTAGAAATTCTAGCCAGAGCCTTACAGTTTCAGGTCACTACTTATATTGTCGGAAAAGTGATTCAAGGGATCACCGCCGCCTATTTAACCCGTATTGCAGGCAAAAGTTTTGTGGAATATTTCCGTCAGGATCAAGATTGGGGCGATGGGGGCATTACCGAAGTGGTGCAACGTCAATTCCAGTTAAGTCGCAAGGATGAGTTTATTAAGGCTTTCGTTAAAGACGCGATCGCGAAAGTGGTGCAACCGTTAACTGATGTTTGGGAAGAACCCGACGACGAAGCGGAAGAAATCGAAGAAGAACGCTTATTAGAAATGTCCGATTTACCCGAACTGGAAAAAGAATTGGTGAAAGATTTTAGTGATTGGGAAAAACCTCAATCCAGTTATTATGATTGGTAGTTTTTGAGCAATTCTCGATTAACTATTAATTATTCACTATGTCTCTTGAAGTTTACGGAATCCCCAATTGTGGAACCTGCAAAAAAGCCGTGCAATGGCTACAGGATAATGGCGTTGACTATGAATTTATCAACACGAAAGAAAAACCGCCAACCCGCCAACAAATCGAAGCTTGGGCAAAAGTTCTGACGACAAAAGCCATGCGAAACACTTCTGGCCAATCCTATCGGGCGTTAGGAGAAGAAAAACAAAACTGGTCAGATTCCCAATGGATTGATGCCTTTGCTCAGGATGCCATGCTCTTAAAACGTCCCTTATTTGTCAAAAATGGAAATGCCGTACTCGTTGGATTTCGTGCTAAAGAATCGGAAATTCGCCAATGCTTAGGGATTTAAAGCATTCAGCTTCAAGGATGAGATAACGGTCAACTTCTAGAGTCTTCGCTACAATACGGAAGTTAAGCGCAAACGAAAATTCGTTACATCCGCATGAGCAATGACTTATACCAACAAATCCAGCAATTCTATGATGCCTCTAGTGGCCTGTGGGAGCAGATCTGGGGTGAGCACATGCACCAGGGTTACTACGGGCCATCGGGAAATTACAAAGTAGAGCGTCGTCAAGCTCAGATTGATCTGATTGAAGCGTTATTACAGTGGACAGGCTATACAAACGGCAAAAGTAAGCCGCAAAAAATTTTAGATGTAGGCTGTGGAATTGGGGGAAGTAGTCTCTATTTAGCTCAAAAATACAATGCTGACGTTACAGGAATTACCTTGTCTCCTGTGCAAGCAACAAGGGCGGAAGAAAGAGCCAGCGATCGCGGACTACAAGGGCAGGTAACATTCCAAGTCGCCAATGCCTTAAAAATGCCCTTTGCTGATAATCAATTTGATCTGGTTTGGTCATTGGAAAGCGGTGAACACATGCCCGACAAGGCAAAATTTCTGGCGGAATGCTATCGAGTGTTACAACCAGGCGGAACGTTAATCTTGGCAACCTGGTGCCACCGACCGACGAATTCCTTAGCAGGAGCGTTAACGGAAGATGAAAAACGACATTTAGCGGAAATTTATCGAGTTTACTGCCTACCCTATGTTATTTCTTTGCCCGAATATGAAGCGATCGCGGTTGAGTGTGGATTTCAGGAGTTACGAAGTGATGATTGGTCGATAGCCGTTGCCCCTTTTTGGGATGTGGTCATTGATTCCGCTTTAACACCAGCAGCCATTGGGGGATTACTAAAATCGGGATGGCGCACCATTGAAGCGGCGTTATCACTCGGATTAATGAGTCGGGGCTATCGTCGAGGCTTAATTCGATTTGGTATCTTAGCTGCTACAAAATCCTATTGAGGCGAAGTCTGGATCTATGAAAGTTGCCTATATTCATTTCTACGTTCAAGATAGTCAGCGATCGCGGAATTGGTTTATTGACACAATGGGATTTGAGGGATTAGGACAGCAGATTAATGCCCACACCATCACAGAAATTGTCAGAATTAATGAGATTATTTTTCTCCTTTCTTCACCACTTAATGAAACCAGCCCTGTTGCCAACTATCTTAACCATTATCCCTCTGGCGTTGCCGATATCGCTTTTTATTTGGAAGATCTAGATTTATTTACTAATAAATTAACTGGCTTAAATATTCAAATCTTAGAAAATGAATTATTTGCTTCTTCTTACATAAAGACTATCAAAATTCAAGCATGGGGAGCGTTAGAACACACTTTAATTGATGTTCAGCAAGAAAAAGACTTAAAGCATTATTTGAGGAATATTAACCTATTCAGTCATGGTGACTTTTTAAACAAACCTAACTTTAAGCAAGATTTAATAAAAGAAAAGCCCAAAATTACTATTACTGAAATTGATCATGTTGTTTTAAATGTCGAACGTAACCAATTAAAAGATGCCGTCAATTGGTACAAAACCGTTTTTGATTTTCAAGTCCAGCAATTATTTAAAATTAAAACGGATTATTCAAGTTTATATAGCGAAGCCCTCATTGATCAGAGTGGTCAACTTCAATTCAATATTAATGAACCCACTTCTGCTAATTCTCAAATTCAAGATTTTCTTAACTTTAATAACGGCTCAGGTATTCAACACATCGCCCTCAGTACCCAAAATATTATTCAAACAGTACAAGCTCTAAAGTTAAACCATTTACCGTTTCTTTCTGCCTTTCCTCATTACTATCACAGTTTAGAAGACAGCTATCACTCAATTATTGAAAATCTCTTTACACCACAAGAATGGCAACAATTAAAGCAATCCCATATTTTATTGGAATTTTCCAAGCCTAATCCTCAAGGTCTGTTAATGCAAATTTTTACTCTGCCTATTTTTGAGAAACCAACGTTTTTTCTAGAATTGATTGAACGCAAACACCAAGCCCAAGGATTTGGACAAGGAAATTTTATGGCACTTTTTCAAGCAGTAGAGGAATTATCCAAACACCATTATCTCTCTGGCTCATCTCATTAAACCCAGTCCATCACAGCCGCGATCGCCGCAACCACCATTAATTATTTCCCCATAACTCAGTTACCTCCTCTCCTGATAAGGCTAACATCTCTGCCACTTCATTCACTGAAAAGCCTCGTTGTCGTAACCGTGCAATAAGTTGTTGTCGTTCTTCCTGACGACCTTCTTGGCGACCTTCCTGATGACCTTCTTGGCGACCTTCTTGAAAAACTTCCCGATAAAATCGAGTTTGTTTAATATCTGTATCAGTAAACATGGCTTGTAAAACCTCCTTAGAAAAATCAGGAAAGCGGTAAATCAAGATCTTCTCTACTAATTCTATAAGTTGTTCTTGTAATCTTTCATTGGTCAATGTTCTGACTTGAGTAACCACTTTTTGTAATAATTCAGGCACAGTCACCTCAGATGCCGTTACTAAACTCAAAACGGATGTTCCCAAAGAATCTGCCCCTAATTCCTCCAAATAAATCAAGCGTAATAATCCTGCATCTGCTAAGGCTTGATAATGGCGAGGGATAGGAACTGCAATACTTTGGCGTAACCATAGGGCTACACATAGCCATTCTCGTTCTGGGCGATATTGCCCCAAATATAAAAAGGTTTCGGTGATTAATCGTTCATACAGTCGTTCATCGCTTTGGAATTGTATTTCTGCAAAATAGATAGGTTGCTGTGTATTTTCATGTGTGGGTAAAAATACGCCATCAATGCGTCTTGAGAGTTCTTTAATCTCTACTGATTTGAACTGGTAATCATCCCCAACCTTTCCCAGTAGTTCACTGAGTAGGTTCGGCATCAGTTGAAATAGCTGATAGAAAATGGTATCGGTTCTCATTAGTGGCGGGCTAATTCCTTAAGTTTATTATGCGCTTTTTTTTAACCGCGATCGCTAATTAATTGATAATAGATAATAGCTAAACCTCAATTTCAGTTTCTATTTCCGTAGGTATTAAATTAAAAACAGGGGTATAAATATCAACATCAACTTCTGGCACTTGGATCGTGACAATTAACGAATAACGAGCGACTTGATCACAGCGTTCTTTTTTCTCTTTCCACCATCCACCGACAGGACAAATACCGAGCATTCCTCTAGCTGCTAAATCTGCGGCAGAACCAGTCCAGACATCAGAATGTATTGAACCTTGTTTTCTAAGATTTGCACCAAGGAACCAGCCTCGATCCTCTGTCCTTGTTGATCCCTGTTGTTTTTCATCTCTTGCTGCTTTATTAATTCTTGCTTTAAAAGCTTTTTCATTTATATCTTCAGGTCTCTTCATATCAAACTTCAGTCCGTAGGAAGCATAACTATGTTTTTGTCCCCAGCCTCGTTCTCCTGGATTAGGTTCAATAAAATAAGATAATGTAACTTTTAGTTTTACCTCTTCTCCACCTAATTCTTGCAATTTTTCAGTTGGCCAAGGTAAATCATGAATATTCATCTCCCCTAATTTAATTTCGCTACCTTCTAAAACAAAAGGTTTTACTTGATCTTCAATAATCAGTGTTAAATCATTATTGGCACTTTTTAATGCCCTTTCTAAGCTTGGAACGCCATACCCATAACGACGTAGTAACAGGGAACGCTTCTGAACTTGAGTAGGTTGTTTGGGTAAATGTGCCAGCATTGCTGGAGTCCATTCAGCAGAATGCACCATTAAAGCACGAACTGTTTCTGGCCAATATTTTGGTTTTTCTGAAAGAATACGAGCCGCCATATAACTGGCTAATGCAGTTGCACAGCTAGTATCTGACATATAATCAAAAGAACGATAGTTAGGTATATGACGAGTAGTTAGTAAAGATAAATCATCAATAATTTGTGCTGGTTGTTGTCCGTCTGAAGCAAGATTTCCTCCCTCAAAAACAACATCGGGGCGTATTGCCCATTGGTTATTCCATGAAACGGATGTGCGACTTCGAGGAGATAAATCACCGCAAGGAGCGATAGGTTGCCAACCTTGAAAATCAGGGTTAATAATATTTATTTTTTCTGTGTAAGCTCCAACAACTAGAGCATTCCAAGCTTGTCCAGGATTTTCAATAGGCATTGTGTCATTGAGATCAGGATAATCCGAAAAACTAACATCTTGAGTACGAATATTTCCTGCTGAAATAATAATCAATCGTCGAAAATTATCTTCACAAGCATTGAAACAAAGTTTGTCAATCTCCGCCGACCATGAGGAGGGAACGCCTCTATTTGGAAATTTTTCATCGCTAGTAACTGGCAGACAAAAAATTCGTTTTCGCTTCGGATTTTGAATTTCAGGTAAAGACACAGCTTGTCCCGTAATTGCCCCGTACATTTGTTGATCATTAGGTGGGGAAGAGTCTGGTGGCAAAATTTTGACTGATTCAAGACAATGTACAAGCGTAATTTTGTTATTGGTTTGTAAAGCATGAAATAAGTCAGAATAAAGAATTAAGCCCGCCATTTGGGTTCCATGACCTTTATGATCATGAGTCCCCCAAGCAAGTTCATAGGAATATAAATCAGCAGTGTCTAAACCAGGTTCAATTAACAGATGTCTCCAGTTAACACCTGTATCAAGAAGGCAGACAGCAACAGCATCTCCTTGAGGGGGTAAAACTCTCTCTCGTAATTCTTTAACCCATTTTTCTTGTTCAATTGACGGCATTTCCATAAAAATAGATGGAGTATCTTTAGCTTTTCGTAACTCCGCAATAGCATCGCAATTTTTCAGAATTCTTTCAATTTCTTGCTCATTAGCCATCACTAGCAAAACTTCTCTTTCTGGAAAAGATAATTGCTGAGGCTTAAGCTGAAGATTTAAACGACGTGAAATTTCTTTAAAAGATTCACTATGTTCACTGCGTAGCCAGACCTCCCACCAAATTGCTTGCCCACTTTCAGGAAACAAAGAAGGCTCATCTGTAAACAATGATCGAACTGTGCCAATTTCAATTTCTTCTACACGCGCGATTAATTGCTCATTTTTGGGTTTTCCCTTCGGAGTTTCTTCGTCACGGTACTCTTCTATTTTTTTAAGAAAAAAATCTGTAGATTTTTCTGGCACAAAAATAGTTGCTTGAACAAGATTTTCTTGCTCAGGATAAGATTTTACAGAAACAAGTTCGATCTTTTTAGGTTTATTTGCTAATTTTTCAAAAATATTCGCTTTGTCTGAATTTTGAACCTGAAATTCTAGATAAAATCCAGACTCTCCGACAGCAATATCTGGTTCACGAGTATTTAATTGTTGATTGGCCTTAAAAATAGCTTCTTCAATTGCTTGTTTTAATTTTTCGGCGTGTTTTTGACGATCTCGATTGGGAGGGGGAGGAGTGACACCACGACCTTTGGGTCTATATTTTTCACTTTTTCCATTATTTCGTAGGTAAAGATGCGGAAGCTCACGAGGAGAATTTGGCATAGTTAACGCAGTTGCTTACTCATTGACACTCATTTCTTTACGTTCTACAATAGCTGAAATTAAAGATTTATGGCTAATTTTGAAAGTATCAGATAGAACAGCTTGTTTGGCTGCTTCATCCGTAGCCCTTACTATTTCAGCTTGAGTAAGCCCATTAGCTTTATCTGTAATTTGTGACCAATCATTCCAGTCAATATCAAACGTTGTCAAACGTACCTGTATAAGCTCCTTGATCATCTTTTGGTCGGGCAATGTATATTTGATTACATCATCAAAACGTCTAAAGAGAGCCTTATCGAGTAAATTAGGATGATTTGTTGCCGCAATAATTACACTATCTCCTTGATTATTTTCTAAAAACATCAAAAAAGAATTAAGAATACGACGAATTTCTCCTACATCATGTGTAGCTTGACGTTGAGAACCGATCGCATCAAATTCATCAAAAAAATAGACTCCTCTCGTAATTGTCATTGCATCAAAAATGAGTTTTAGACGACTAGCCGTTTCGCCCATAAATTTACCAATAAGGCTGTCATATAAAGTTGTAAATAAAGGCAATTGCAATTCCCCAGCTAAAGCTGATGCCGTCATTGTTTTCCCTGAACCTGGTGGCCCGACCAATAACAATTTTCGACGAGGAACTAGATTATAATCTCTTAATCGTTTTTGTTGCCTTTGTTCAGTCAGTACGCGCTTAAGTTGAGATTCCAACTCAGACGGCAAAATCATATCCGATAATCTAGTATCTGGATAACAAACTGAAACTAAATTTGCTAAATCGCCCTTGGGTTGTACTAAGGGAATGGGATCTTGGCTTTGATATATAACAGACTTTTTTTCTTTCGCTTGCTCGATCAATGCTCGAATTTCTTGAGCCAGTTTGCCATGTCCCTGACGTGCTTCATGCGCAGCCATCTGTAAAGCAGCAGAATAAAACTGTTGCTCTTCTCCTTCTACATGGCTTCGTAGCAATGCTAGAACATGACGGGCTGTGGACATGGTAATGGATGGGTCTGGTTGTTTTTTAAAAAATGTTACAAAACTTGTCTTAGACTAGTCTAGCTTCTGTGGAATTTTATGTATATATCAGTGATACAATTTTCAACATTTACTCTTTCCTAATTAGAAACACATTGTTTGTTGAGTAGTATAGCCCTCATGTAAAACTGTTAGGGTGCATCCCATTTAGGGTAGTTCATTTGTGCTTAAAGAAGGAGAGCGATTA
>CAYZWO010000027.1:18827-39618 GCA_964482215.1 uncultured bacterium | reverse complement strand
CTTTCTTTTTCTTCACTTTTACTCTTTACTACAGACTAGCATTATCTGCTTGATACTCTCTAATAAATTACTAAATCAAAACTAGGAAGTAAAATAAGAAATCATTTCCTAAAGTCCTAACTAACAGCGATCGCCTCTCTCCCTAAATTGTATGACTACCTATACGAAAACGGACGTTAGTAACCTAAACCTGAAAAGTACCGAATATTACCTCAATCGAGAGCTTAGTTGGTTAGCTTTTAACTATCGAGTCCTACATGAAGGAATAGACGATCGCACACCACTGTTAGAACGACTCAAATTCGTTGCTATTTTTAGCTCTAATCTCGATGAATATTTCATGGTGCGGGTGGCGGCTCTCAAGCAACAGGTCGATGCAGAAGTTAGTAAATTAACCATTGATGGTCGTACCCCCTCTGAGCAATTAGAAGCGATCAGTGAGAATTTACGCCCGTTAATTCAACAACAAACGGATTTATTTGAGAAGACTTTAAAACATGAATTAGAAACGGAAGGAATCTATCTAACCAATTACGTGGATTTAACCCAAGAACAACGGGCCTACCTCCATACCTATTTTGAAGAGCATATTTTTCCCGTTTTAACGCCGTTAGCGGTTGATCCGAGCCATCCTTTTCCCTATATTTCTAATCTCAGTTTAAATTTAGCGGTAGTAGTCAGAGACCCCGACACGGATGAGGAGCTTTTTGCCAGGGTCAAAGTTCCCAAGGTCTTACCCCGTTTTGTGTCTTTACCCCAAGAGTTGTGTCAGCCTTTGAATGGAAAATCTTGGATTTGGACAGGGGTTCCATTAGAACAGGTGATTGCCCATAATTTGGAACACTTGTTTACAGGAATGATTATTCAGGAATGTCATCCTTTTCGCGTGACTCGTAATGCAGATTTAGCAGTAGAGGAAGATGAGGCAGATGATTTGTTACTCGCGATTGAACAGGAAGTTCGCAAACGTCGCATTGGCAAATCTGCTGTTCGTTTAGAAATCCATGCTTCCACTCCTCAACCGATTCGCGATCGCCTACGGTCAGACTTAGAGCTCGAAGAAATTGACGTATATGAAATTGAAGGGATGTTGGGCTTAAAGGATCTATTTTTCTTTCTGTCCATGCCTTGTCCCAAACTGAAAGATAAACCCTGGCATCCTATTATTCCTCCGTTTCTCAAGCGGGTTCGAGAAATTGTGGATGGCAATGATGATGGCGAAATCCAACAGGATGGAACCGATATTTTTACCCTGATTCGGGACGGAGATATTTTAGTTCATCACCCCTATCATTCCTTTGCCGCTTCTGTTCAGCAGTTTGTCACCCAAGCAGCCTACGATCCCGATGTGTTGGCCATTAAAATGACGCTCTATCGGACTTCAGGAGATTCACCCATTGTCAATGCGTTAATTGCGGCGGCGGAAAATGGAAAGCAGGTTGCCGTTTTAGTAGAATTAAAAGCTCGATTTGACGAAGAAAATAATATTAACTGGGCAAAAAAGTTAGAACAAGCGGGTGTTCACGTTGTTTATGGACTAGTTGGGCTAAAAACTCATACCAAAACAATTTTAGTGGTTCGTCAGGAGCAAAAGAAAATTCGCCGTTATGTGCATATTGGCACGGGAAATTATAACCCCAAAACCGCGACACTTTACACGGATCTAGGGTTATTTACCTGTCGAGAGGATTTAGGCCACGATTTAACCAATTTATTTAATTATTTAACAGGCTATTCCCGCCAAAAGAGTTTTCGTAAGTTACTGGTTGCCCCGATCAATATGCGCGATCGCATGATTGAAATGATCCAACGAGAGGCTGAACATTGCCGTAAGGGAAAAAAAGGTCGTATTGTGGCCAAAATGAATGCATTGGTTGATCCGCCAATTATTCAAGCTCTATATGCCGCATCCCAAGCAGGCGTGAAAATTGACCTGATTGTGCGAGGAATTTGTTGTCTAAAGCCAGGGGTTGAGGGAGTCAGTGAAAATATTCGCGTGATTAGTATTGTGGGACGTTTTCTGGAACACTCTCGCATTTTCTATTTCCATAATGGCGGGAAAGAAGAGATGTATATCGGCAGTGCGGATTGGATGACTCGCAATTTAAGTCGTCGAGTCGAAGCCGTAACGCCCATTGAATCAGAGTCCGCCTTTCTAGAATTACAAGAAATTTTAGGGGTTCATTTGGCCGATAATCGCCATGCCTGGGAATTGCAATCCGATGGACATTATATTCAACGCCAATCCCATGATGGTCATTCCCAAAGTTCCCAGGCGGTTTTGATGAATATGGCGTTAAAAGTGCATGAGGAAGAATATGGTACTTAACGGTACATCCTCAAAAATTAACACTTTCCTGCAAAATTCTATAAAAGCGATTCAAATTCCCGTCTCAAGATATCAATGTTAGAGACCCTTGCCACTAAAAGATTATCATTGCCAATGTTGGCTAACTCACCTTTCCATTGATGAATAGTTTCTTCGTGGCGTAACCAAAAATTAACAATGCTTTTAACGACATTATCCCAATCCCAGTCCGGCTTTTGGGGGATCAGATCAGTCGCTTGTATAAAACCCTCTAATGTACATTGATAGCTACCTAGATAGGTAGTGCTCCGTTGAGGATTTTGTTCAACTTCTTGTTGATAATTAAAAAAGGTAAAAATAGGGGTAATTCCAAGAATGTCAAAAGTATAGGACATAATTGAGCTTACTCATAACACGCAACAACTTTATATTTTAATCAAAAACATTATTGCGCGATTGTATCAATTATGTCTAAGTACTTCAGGACTTGATTGTTTTGTTTCTTAATTCAACTGGATTGTTCAGGAAGATCTGGCTCAATATTTAAACGTTTTAATTGCTCTAATAACCGTTGATTGAGATCTCGTTCCTGAGCTAATTGTTCCTCAGCCCGTTTTGCCCGTAATTGAGTTTGTTCAGCTTTCTGGGCTAATTCTTCTGCTTGCTTAGCTAATTCTACCGTTGTCAGAAACCGTCGCCCGTCGGGATAATAAACTTCTAGCGTTTCCGACGTTAGTACAAAGCGAATAGCCAACCGAGGACTTTGCCAGTTTTCTATATTTTCAATGATGGTTAACTCATCTTCTAAGCGTTGGAGGCCCGTCAATTCATTACTATCAGGATCGTAGATATAATATTCCTCTACCCCATACTGCTCATAGAATTTGAGCTTGCGGATCATCTCTTTGGCGGTATTTCCTGGCGATAAAATTTCAAATACGACCTGAGGCGCAATATTATTTTCTTGCCATTCCCGATAAGACCCCCTGTCTCCTTTCGTTCGGCCAAAAACTACCATGACATCAGGCGCAACACGAATGTCAGGACGTTCCTCCACTGGATACCAAAGCAAATCCCCTGCGACAAAAACCTCTGGATTATCAGCAAAAAGACATTCTAAATTCTCTTTGAATAAGACAATCCATTGAAATTGTTTTGTATTGTCAGCCATGAGTTGTCCGTCACTGTCAGGGTAAACAATTGGACTAGAGAGGGAGAGGGTCATAGGGATCTGTCCGCTCAATAAGAAGTTTTGATAAGTTTTATTTTACAGTATTTTGAAATAACTGGAATGAGGCGTGATGACTAAAACAATTGAAGTTGTTGAAATCAAAGAATCTTGGTTTAATGAGCTTTAGAAAGCTTAAAAAGTTGACCATCGTTCTAAAAAGGATTGATAACGCGATCGCTGAGACTCGTCTTTTAATGTCAACTGTAGCCGAACCTTATCATGATCCGATAATCCCTGTTGAGCAAGGGCTTGTAATGCTTCAATCGCAAGATCTAGATCTGTAAATTCGACGGTAACAAGCGATCGCATCTCTTGAGTATCCCCTGTTAGCTGAGTTCCCCCGATCTCAATTTCTGCCAGTGGGGTCAAATTGCCATCCAAACGCTCAACAATTAGCTTTTCCCGATAAACAGGAATTTCTACGATTTCGGTTTCCACCTTTTTGCGAATGATAACTTCACCCGCTTTTCGTTTTGAGCGTTCAACAACCAATCGTTCCTCATATAAAGGAATGATCTTTTCGGAGTGGCCATTTTGGTGATAATGAGATTCTGGCATAGGAGTCGAGGAGAGCTAACAGGGATACAAAAAATTAGGAACGACGAGCGTGTTCAGTAGTGCGATCCTGATGAACAACGGGTTGACCATTTGCATCAACTTCTAACTCTTCCCGACGAACCGTTCCTTCCGCCGTGACGGTATCCTGTTTAACCTCTTTTTTAACGCTGACTTCTTCCCGTAAAATGGTTTCCTTGCGAACATCGGCGGTTTCTTCGTAAACATCCATCCGTATCACTTCGCCTTCTTGGAAAGCTCCTTCAGCATTAGCCACAACTCTGCCCGCATCACTCGGAGTCCGACGCTCAACGATAACCTGTTCTTTTTCCACAGGAACTTGAACTTGCTCAGTTTCAGAAATTACATTTTTTCCGACTGTAACTTCACCCGTTTTTTGACGCTGTTTGGCTGCGATTAGGCGTTCTTCATAGAGACGGATGCGATCGCGGTCTTCTGTGGGAGTTTGGTAGAGAGAAGCATCTTGCTCGTAGTTGTAAGAATCTTTGGTACGAGGTTGAGAGGTTGCTGCACTAGCCGTTGCCGCAGGACGATAATTTGACCGCACCCGCTCTTCGTATTCATAGTCAACCTGAGTTTGGTCATCGTAATTCGGGAGATGTTCAACTTGGTCTTTTGTTAAACCAGACGCATAGAGATTATGGTTTGCATAATCAATACGGCAATAGCCAGTGGGTAATAACACTTTTTTCCCAAAAATCCACCAGCCAGTGTCAATTACAATATAGCGTAGGCGGCCCGATTCATCGACTAAAATATCGTGAATAGTGCCAACTTTTTCATTATTTACATCAGTATAAACATCAAACCCAACAACATCTTCACCACCAAAAATTTCTTGTTTATAGTTGGAATTAAAGTCTTTGATCTTCATTAAATACATAGCGACGATTCTCCTGATAGAGTTACTTTCAATCATGGGAGACATCGATTTAATTTACTTCTAACTAAATCAGTATTTTTTTGATAACAATAAAGATGAGCCTGTTTGTGATAGATATAGACTTTTCGATTTGCTTCTTATTCTCAAGGAGTAGAGAGCATTTATCTTCAGAGCAAAAAATGTTTTAAAAACTTTAACTTGGCTTGTTATGAAATCACAGACAAAACAATCAAACGCTTGTATTTCCGTTCCCTAATTGCTCAATGCTCCCAAAATTTAACAGTTAATAAATCTTCTAGGTTTGCTGTAAAGGGGCAAGTATCAGGAAAAATAACGTCAGGATAATCTTCTCTAAGAGATTCTAAAGCATCTTGATAGGTTTCTGCTAATATTTCCATTGCAAAAGATTTGAGACTGGGTGAATCCTTAAATTCTTGTTTTAGTTCTCGACGAAAATTGCGAATCTCAATTTCCCAGCCGCGATAACAATCTGTCTGGGGAATGTAACCCCGTTTAAGTAGATGCTCTAACAGATTCAACAGAAAACTTCTCACAGCTTTACGTTGACTTCTGCCCAAGCTTTCCACCTCTTCAATTAAGTTTTCCCAATCTAGATCTTTCGTATTCTTCGCACTAAGCTGTTTAACTGTATTCTTCACCCATTGGGCAAAATCTCGTTCATACAGTGACTTTGTATTTCCCATAATCAGGCTTAGTAAGCTTGTTTATTATCTATCTTAATGTAAATCAATCGCGGTAATTACAGTCTGTTAGTTAGCAGTAATGATCCCCTAAACAATAACTCAAAAAATCTTTCTCAAAGTTCAAGATGCCGATACTTCTTACTTCCTAAGAGGGAAAGATCGGTGAAGATGATTAAAATAAAAGAATTGGGTTTGAGGTTCTCGCGTGTCCATTAAACAATCGGATTATGAAATTCTGTTAGCAGAATACAGTAGCGGGGAAGGCGCGATCGCCCTTTTGCGACAACATCGTCCTTACTTAGAAATGCTGCCGAGTCTTCGTCGTCCCGAAAAAAGCATTATTACCATTCCTCTACCTCTGATTCGTATTCGTCCGGCTAAAACCTTGGGCGAAAACGGTTTTGACATCACCCCATCCCCTGAAACCGTTCAATTGCCCTGTGATTTGGCCATTATTATGTGTGATCCTGAATGGCAAATCAAACTTGGTGCGGAAATTTTAATTTTTATCCATCGCCCTGGCGAGGATTTTTCCAATCTACTAATGCGTTGGCGCAAAAGCCAAATGTATCTTGATAAAGACTATGAATGGTTAATGCCTGCTCACCAAGAACACATGTTTAGTGAAGCCGCCGAAAAAATTTGTCCGCTTTTCATTTTGTTTGAACAAACTCCCAGGCATATTCAAAAAGGCTTAGCAGGTGCTTTTCTCCCTTACATTATTCAACCGTCTTTAAATAACACGCCTGAAGACATTCCTGAATTGATAATTGATAATTGATAATTATTCAGTTGTTAATTGTTAAAGCTCTGCCCGCACGAGAAACTCGTAATCTCCGCCTGGCTCTAGTTGGTAATCACTCCGCTCTAAAAAACGTCCCAAGGGTTCATAAATCAGCGATCGCCCCAGGGAAGGTTTAACCAATAATTTGCCATAGCGAAAATGCCATTGAAATTGCCATTCATAGGAAGCCGCCCGAACTTCTCCTTCCATCTTGCCTTCTTGCCAAGATTGGTGGGTAACACGGAGATAGGCGGTGGTTTCGGGTAAACGTTTACTAGCCACGAGCGTCTTTCAATTTCAGCAGTTTACAGAGTATAAGCAGGAAAATGTTAATTAACCTTCAGGAAAAACCGAGTTTTTTACCTTGGTTAATTTATGGCTCCTACTATAGAATAGTGTAGTTAACCCACTCGCATGATGAGTAGCGGAGGACAGGATTTTGGACGAATTGCGGTCGGCCCTTGAACTAGCTACAGAAGATGAACTGAAGCAGTTTACCCAAATTCTTTTTTGTCGCAAATTTAATCCCCTCGATTATTTAAAAACGCCTGAACCGATTGAAGTCCAAAGTCAGGATTTAAATATTTGGATCGATTCGCTGGAAAATCGTTTTCGTTACTTGGCCGCCGATGGTTTTACGGTTTTAAGGGGTAAAACCCAAGCCTTTAGTTATCGCCAAACCTTGATTCGAGTCTGTCAATACCTGAAAGTTCCCTATGCCAATCAGATGACGACGACAGATATTGAATCGGAAATTTTTCTCCATTTAGTCAGCAAAACTTGGAAACGTTTACCCAAGGCTGAACAAAAATCTTTATCGTCTCAGATTCAACGGTCTTTAAGCGAATCGGTTTTACCCGAACCCTTACCCGTTCAATTGCAGCATAATCCGCTTCATATTTTGCTCAAAGGGAGTAGCGCGATCGCGATTAATTCGATCCTCAAACCTGTCCTACTCAAACATATTGCTCAACAATTTACGTTACATATGGCCCGCTATCAAGTAGCTAAGACGGCCCTCGTTAAAGGCGGCGGTGCGCTTGCAGTTCAACTCGAAAGCCAAGTGGCTTTGCAAACTGCTAAACAGGGAATGACTCTAACGGCTGCGAGGTATGGGGCAGTAAGAACGGTCTTTGCTTTTGTTGGCCCTGCACTGTGGGGGTGGTTTTTAGCGGATTTAGGATGGCGAGCGATTTCCACTAATTATAGCCGTATTATTCCCGTTATTTTTGCCCTAGCTCAAATTCGTCTAACTCGTGAGGAATGCTGGCAACCCGCTTAACTATCAACAGATTCAACCAGAAGATGCTATAACTAAAAACTGACCGATGGAAATCGTCCGTTAAAGAAATTTGTTGTCAAAAAATAGGAGTTGAACAATCTAGTCAGACCAATTGACTTAAATAAAATTGTAGATAAATTAAGTTTTATCCCCCCTAGCCCCCCTTATTAAGGGAGGAAGCCGAAGGCGAGAGGATTAAGTAAATGAGCATTACTTTATTTAAATGGGTATTTAGGAAGCCAAAAATTTGAATAAGAATTTAAAAAATTCCCTTCAATCTTTTCATAAAACCTCATTACAAAAAGAATGGTTAGGCTTGAAATGGGGCATGCTAATTTTGCCATTCAATCCAATTCTTTCCTTACTGGGTCTACTCTTTGCTTACTTTGGCGTTTGGAAAAAACAATATTTTAGTTTAATCCAATCTCCTTTAGGCATTGGTTTCGGTATCCTGTCGATTTGGTTGATATTAACGACGATATTTGCCCACAATCGAGGCGAAGCGGCTTTGGGCTTGGCCAATTTTATTCCTTACTTCGGTTGGTTTCTGGCTTGCCATTTGTTACTGCGTTCGTTTTCTCATCTTCGGCAATTGGCTTGGGTGTTGGTGTTGGGGTCTTTGCCGATGGTCATTTTAGGATTCGGGCAAATCTGGCTAGGGTGGGAAAGTCCAGAGTTTTTAAGAATTATTGGTTCCAATTTAATTGCGAAAGGGCGACCAGAGGGGCGTATGTCCTCTTTACTTATGTATGCTAATATTTTTGCGGTTTATCTATTAACAGTTTTTCCGTTGAATTTGGGATTGTTGAGTGATTTTTATCGGGGCTGGCAACGCGATCGCCAACGTTTCTCCACTAAGTTATTAGCTCTATTGGGATTAACGGCTTTGAGTAACGCGATCGCCATTTTTTTGACCGACTCCCGCAGTGCTTGGGGCATCGCCCTTTTGGTTGTAGTAGCTTTTGCGCTGTATTGGGGATGGTATTGGTTGATTGGGATCGCAGTGACTTTAAGTGGAATAGTTGCCTGGGCTTCCTGGGGGCCGTTTGCCAGAGAACCCTTACGAAAAATTGTTCCTGAGATGATTTGGGCAAGATTATCCGATGAAATGTACCCAGATCGCTATATGACGGCTTTTCGCTCTACCCAGTGGGAATTTGCTTGGAATATGATGCTGGATCGTCCGTTTTTGGGTTGGGGTTTACGAAATTTTACCCCCCTATATCAAGCGAAAATGAATGTTTGGCTGGGCCATCCCCATAGTTTATTTGTGATGTTACTCGGAGAAATTGGCGTTCCTGGCACTTTATTATTTCTTGGGTTAATCGGTTGGATTCTATTACAAGCGACTCGTTTATTAATTTTGTGGTCACAACAAGCGCGATCGCTGAAAATCGAACGAAACCATTTACTGTTATTATCCTATGTTATTTCTTTTGCCAGTGTGACAGCTTATAACTGTTCCGATGTCACGATTTTTGATATTCGCGTTAATCTCGTGGGTTGGTTAATTATCGCCGCGATCGCAGGAATTGTGAGTCGCTATCAACGTTTACTGCCTCCATTATGGGCTAAATCATAAAACGTTCCCGTAGTAATCTCATATAACTACCGATTGGAAATTGAAAATAGGCCACTGTTAACCAAGCTAAGAAACTAGCATGGGACAACAAGGTTAACCCAATCCAAACTTGAGGCAGCCAAGATAAAGGACTATTGGGCAATGGTGGAAAACAGTAAGCCCCTAAACTCACAATCGCTGTCGGCAAAATTATTAACGCTACTCCAAACAAACCATAGGCCAAAAGCGATCGCCTTTCGGTTGCAATCCATTGATCGTTGCGTCGATACCAACGGCGGGGTACTTGACCATCCGCTAAATTTAAAACCTGTTCCTCCAGATTGGCACTAAAAATATGGCGACAAAAACCACAGGCAAACGCATCCATCAAGGGTAAAGACTGAATCTCTCCCCGTAAACAAAGAGGACAGGAATAGGTTTGGGAGTAACTAAGCATGGATAATAGGGATGTCATTGAAACAAATTGTTCCACCACAGTTAAATTTTAGTGCAAACAAAAAGCGGTCGGGTCATATTCCCAAACCGACAAGCTGGATTATCTGCTAGCCCAAAATTAACCGCAAGATCAAATTGTTGTTGTCTGCACGACTGATACCCGCCTTCTTAAATTAATAAAGTTAGAATACGGTAAGTGCTGAACTTATTGAACTACGACTCCTTCTCTCAATTTTTTGAGAACAGTGGTGATATCTTGAGCATTTCTATCTCCCCGCCACGCATTTAACTCTTCCGGGCTTAACAAGCGGAGCAATTCATTATAGGTTTTAATCGCTGCGGCTAATTGATTAACATCCACATGGCGTTGCCAAGTATTATTAGATACGTTTTCTTCCCAAATCAATCCTTGCAAAGTCGTGACTAAATCATCTAGGGTTTGTAGTTTTTTAGCCTGTTGCGTTTGTAACTCTGTTGGAACTGTTTCAGCCGATTGGAGATTTAAAGATTGAATTAATTCTGCCTTTAATTGATCAGCATAGCGGCTGGGGGGAGCGGCTTCAATGGGAAATAGATCGCTCACTCGGTTACTAGCACTCGAACTTGCTTGAGCCAACTCAGTGGAAACGGGAGAGGTCGGAATTTTGGCGGCAGGAAACGTGTTTTCCACAGATGCGGGTTGTATTATTCCCAGCAGTGCTGCGGATCCATTGCCCGACGCGACTTTCATTGATGGGGAAATTTCAGCAATTGTGGATTCTTTGTTATTCCTAGATGCCGTTTCTAGATGGGCCCTAGCTCGTTCTGCCAATTCAAGATCGCAACAATATCGAGGAGCCGCCCCTTGAATGACTTTTTCAATTAGGGTTCCGGCTAAATTGGTGTCCAACATTTTCCCCAGAGTTTCTAGCCTCAAATCGCAATCGGAACAAATGGAGCGTCGTAAACATTTCCAATTCGGCGGCAATCCCATCGGTGTTTTTAATCCTGATTCAGGAATAAAAAAGTCTCCAAAAAAAGTTGAACTATCCAAGTTATTACCCGAATTATCCCCACCGAAAGCAGGGCCAGTATTTGCATAAGCTGTATAGGGTAAAGTATGGGCCAAACAAATCCCTAAAATACTGGCCAATCCCCATTTTCTCAAAAAACGTTTCATAATCACTCCTCTAGCAAATTCTAAAATTTAAAAGCGTACCCTAAGGACATAATAAAGCGGGTTCCTTGGGGATAAACTCCCGTTACGTCTCCGGCTCCTAAATTAATGACTAAAGGAAAATCACGGAAGGGAGCAAGAGACGTTCCCATGTTTAACTGAGAGCCTGTCCAAGTACTAATAAGAGACACTTCAGGAAAAATGCGTAAACCTGCTGTTGCAAAAACATTAACATTTTGTTCTGCGGCATCTAATGCCCCTTTTGACCGAAAGCCCCCTGTCCCTAAGCCAACGGAGACGATTAAGGGCAAGGGATTATCAAAGTTTTCTTGTTGTAAGTCGACTCGTCCTGTCAGAACACCAAAGTAGGTATCGTAATCCTTGCCATAAGCATTACTGGTTCCCCAACGAATCGCATTGGTCATCCCCAGTCCAGCCGAAAAATAACCTCGGTCATCTAAAAGGCGATGCAATTTAAAACCGACTGCTCCCCCATTGCCTGTCGGGCCACCTAGACTATCATCAGCCCCGTCTAAATTAAAAATCCCTGTAAAAACCTCTAAACCGACTGCTTCTTTCGCATCCCCAAAACCGATACCAAATCCCAAGGAACCATCCGCATCCGGAGAAAAGGAACGGGCAGAGGCTAACGCTCCACCAATCCAAGCATTGCCCCATTGGGCCCCATATCCGGTAGGAACTCCTAAACTCGAACTCGGCGTAGAGCGAATGGCTGAGGTTACACCATTAATTTCTTCAACTTCTAGCAGTTGACGCAGTTCTTCAGCACTTTGAGGATTAGTAAAAGGGCGATCGCCTGAAGGCATTTGAGCATTAAAAGCATCGGGTCGATTGACATTTGTTTTCTGTTTTTGAGACATCCAGAAGTTCAAAGAGGGTTGAGCTTTTGGACTTTTTCGCGTTTCAGAAAAATCGGAATACGCCAAGGCGTTAGAACTAATTCCTACAATTAGTCCTATTGGTAATAAACGGCTTAACCATTGAAAGATAGGCATAGATAATAACTTAAGAAGGCGTTTTTTTAAGAAAAGGAGTGCCCGAATTTTACCAGATCTTGAAAGGACTTTGATCCGTAATTTTAGGCAATTGTTAGCAAAACGTTACAAGAAGGCTGACTTTAAGGACTTAATTCCCTAATTAGCGGTTCCCTCTCAAATTAAGATTACTTAATTGAGTGATGACAATAATTTTTAGGTTGAAGATATCACCCGATATAAAATTTTTAAATTAAATTTACTAAGATTTAATCCTTAGAGCGATCGCGTTTTTAGAACTAGGGGCAATACCAAATCGTTTCAATTTTTTTAATAATTGATAGGACGTTATCCAGCGATCGCGTTTCTGGTGTGGAGTTAGATTCAATCAAAACCGTGACATGACCCAATTTGCGACCTAAGCGAGACTCCGTTTTGTTATACCAATGGACAAAAGCGTGGGGAATTGCGGCTAATTGGGCACGTTTGGCAGCGTAATCACTCCGAGCATTCTCGTAACCCAACAGGTTGACCATCACCGCTCGCTGACAGGTTAGAACAGGCTGCTGTAACGTTTGGCCTGTAACTGCTTGGAGTTGCATGGCAAATTGAGAGACATCGCAGGCATCGAGGGTATAGTGACCGGAATTGTGGGTACGGGGGGCAATTTCATTCACTAAAAGGCGGCCACTGGCTGTTAAAAATAGCTCAATGCCAAAAATACCGACAACGTTCAATTCAGTTAATAATAAACGGGCATAATGACCAATTTCAGCTTGCAGATCGGCAGTAATGGGAGCAGGAACAATAACCGAATGACAAACTTGATTAACTTGCTGAGTTTCTACAACCGGATACAATACCACTTCTCCGTTAACCCCTCTAGCGGCCATAATAGCCAATTCTCGCTCAAAGGAGATAAATTCTTCAATCAGCCAATCTTGATGATTTAATCTCGGAGCTAAAGCATTTAATTCTTCCGAATTTTTGATCACATAGGTTCCCTGCCCATCGTAACCATAGCGACGGGCTTTTAAAACAAATGGGAAATGAAAAGGAAGGGGATTTTGAGGGTTAAACAGTTCAAATTGGGGAACAGGGAGCCCAATCTTCTGTAAATAACTGCGTTGGTCTAATTTATCCAATAATGGGTCTAAGTTAGCCAGACTGGGACGAAAGCAAACCCCTTTGTCTTCCAAGGCTTTTAAAGCCGCTAAATCAACAAATTCATTCTCAAAGGTAATGACTGAGCAAGTTTGGGCTAATTCGGCAGTCGCGATCGCGTCATCAACAGGAGCGAGTATGACATCCTGAGCCAAAGAAACCGCCGGATCGTCAGGAGAAGGGGTTTGGACGACCAATTCTATATCCAACTCAGAAGCTTCCTGAGCCATCATCCATGCCAATTGACCGCCACCAATTACCCCAACCCGTTGTTTATTCATATTCGGCTCTTTAGCATTCTATGCAACTAAGAACATCCCAAAGATTCGCGGGTACTAACACCCGTTTTCGAGTTAACACCATCAGCAACCTTACATAATTGGCTAACTTGAAAGCTATCCAAAACCGCTAAGCTAAAATCGGCTCCGGTAATATTGGCATCTTTAAAAGTACTTCTGAGCATAATCGCTTCTGCTAATACCGTATCTCGCAAATCAGCCTTATCAAAACTACTGAGATAGGCCAACCCATTGGTTAAATCTGCCCCTTGCAAATTCGCCTCTACCAGGGATGAACCGTTAAAAACGGCCCCGCGTAAGTCTGCATTAGTAAATTTAGACTCACTCAAATCCACATTGGTAAATTGATAGGTCTGTAAGTTTTGACCCGTAAAATCTTTTCCAATTAAAGAAGTATTTTCAAAGGTGGAGCTAGTTCCTGTAACCGAAGAAGAACTGGCCGCTTGGGCAGGAATAGGAGACAGCAATACTAGCAACGCTATCAGGCTAATCACTAATCGAAAAAAATACTTCATGGGAAATTTATGTAAAATTTTAAAATCAAGCAAAAAAGGTTTACATCATCGTTTCTTATTTTATCGAAACCTGGTCTATATCCATCGTTATTTGGGATGGATTGAAAGCGTTGAACGTTGTTGCTCCTAGCCTAGCGTTTTAAAGCGCAGATCAACTTTAGATCAGCCCAAAAAGAAAAGACCTAAAAGATAAGCCGATGATGGGATTTGAACCCACGACCAATTGATTACGAATCAACTACTCTACCACTGAGCTACATCGGCAGGCTTTGCTGAGGATCTATCTTAACATTGAAATCCTCACTTAAAGCATGGTTTTTGATGGACTCCAGAAAACAGTAATAAGCTGCGTTGAAGTCAAACTAGCCTCCTCTGAGATTAACCACCTAATTGGGTTAGGTTGGCATTTTGATAGTAATGGGCCAAAATTTGGTCGTAGGGAACATTTTGCATTGACAGCCCATAGGCTCCCCATTGACTCAAGCCGATACCATGACCTGAACCACGGCCATCAATGGAAAAAGTTCCCCCATTGTTAGAAACGGTAAACAGGGTGCTGCGTAATTTTAAGGCCGAGCGAATTTGAGTGCCACTTAACTGCTTACTGCCTGAACTACCGACAACCCGCATGGTAACGACACGTCCCAAGGGCGTTGTGCGTTCAGGAATCATAGAACGAATTGAACCAACACCGCCGATTAATTGGCTCAGTTCTGAGGCACGGAACTGACGCGACCATTGGAAAACAGGAGAAGTTTGATCATAATCAACTACGCCACGTAAATAGGGTAAGCGAGAACTCCAAACATTTTCGACATTTTCCGTATGTCCACCCGAAGCTGCATGGAAGGCTGCGAGAATAACTTTTCCGTTGTAGGTCATGACCTGTCCATCAGTGGCTTTGACAGCATCAATGGTGCTGACATATTCACTTTCTAAGCCCTTGTAAACTTGGGTCGCGGTGGTGGTGTCGAGATCATAAAAACGGTTACTTTCTGCGGTGCTTTTATAAATGGCAAAGGTGCGGGCTGCGACGGCTTGCGCTTTCAATGCTTCCTGGGGCCAGGTGGGAATAGCTTCTCCCCCAACGACGCTATATAAATACTCTTCTAAGTTGACATTATTGATAGCAGTTACGCCATTACCTTGACGCATTAAACGGGTTTTTCCTCGATACCAGCGATCGCCGATCCAAACGACTCCATCCCCATTGGGTTCAATAATTAACTGATTTCCCTGCCATTGTCCTAACGTAACGCCACGACCACCGGCGCGGGCTTCTTGGGGAACTAATTCAGTGAGAGTGCCTAAAACTTTTCCTGTCCCATCTTTCACAACAGCGGGGGTAGAACTTCCTACTTTTACTTCACTTACCCCTTTTTTAATTGCAACCCGTAATTCTAACGCCTGGGCAGGCGCGATGAAAATTAACCAAATAAAGACTGAGAGCCAACCCGCATGTTTAAATAACGGGGCAAGGACTTTGAGAAATTTTACCTCAAACTGAAGGGTATTTTGTTGTAATAAGCTCATTGTTATCGTTTTTATTTTCTAGCGAACACAGCAGAATTATAACGTAAGATACCGAGGGGGCACTTTCCCCAACGTTCATTTAATAGCATGATTTTTGCTTAGGGTCAATTTTTAATCAAATCAACGGCCGCTATCAGTCCCTTTCTTGGTAACGGAATGGCTCAATGCTTAACTCTTCGATATTTCCTTCAACAGCGATCGCGCCTAGATAAGTTTCATCCTCTTCAGGTTCAATCGAAAAAGACTGTAAAGACCATTGCTGAGTCTGTTGAGCATTTTGGGGTAATTTCAAAAATCGTAATGGATTCAGGGCAATTTCCACTTGCTCTAATCCATTGGCAATTCCTTCACCAGTTGCTTTTAAATAGGCTTCTTTCGCTGTCCAGAGTTGAAAAAACGTTTGTTCTTGAGGTGTTGCTTGTTTCAGTAATTTCGCTTCAGTCGGACAAAAAAAACGTCGAGCCAAGTGTTCAGCATTTTTTAGCGATCGCCGATGTTCAATATCAATCCCGATTTGCAAGTTACGAGCTATTCCTACAATGGCTAAATTTTCAGAATGGGACAAATTGAACTGTAAATTCAAGGGGTTACAATGGGCAGCTAAGTGGGGCTTTCCGCGATCGCTGTAGGTAAATTCGATTTGTTGGGGAGGAAGATTTAAACACTTACCTAAGATAATTCGCAGAATCCCATGAGCGACTTGATAACGACTGCGGAGGTGGGTCAATTTAAAACGGTTTGCCTTAGTAATTTCGTCCTCTGAAAGTAAAGCTGCTAAATTTTCAACGATACTATTGGGCGGATTTAAATTAAACCACCATGCCTGAACTTGTTTGGCAATGACCTGCATGAATCAGACAATTTTATTTTCCATGCCCATGAGTCGGACAAGGTGGGGCAGAAATAGAGCGGTCTAACCATCCTGCTGCTTGGTGAATATGGCTGAGAGCCTCTTCGGGTTGGTCTTTGAGTAAAAACACAAGAGCGGCGGCTAAATCTTGTCCCGCCTGAGCTTTACGGTTAGCCTTGAGTCGATGCCAATCTTTCGGCGCGATCGCTAATCGTTCAGCCAAGGCTTGGGCTAAAGCAACGGTACTGAGGGTTTCAGGTTCGAGGGTAGAGGGATTAGACATAGGAATTAGGGTTCAGACGCGTTGGGAATAACGGTTGGGGCTTGAGGTTTATTATCAACTTTTTTCCACTCATTACTATTTCGGTTAATCAGGTCTTGAAAGGTTCGAGAAACCAAAGCAATCGTTACGTCAGACGGAAGGGGTTTATCTGGATCAATCAAGGTGTAAAGATAATCTCCTTTGAAATCAGGGTTCCCCAACATTAACTGGTGGGTTTTACCATTTTTTAATTGTACGACGATAGTTTTGGTCGCGGGAGATAATCCGTATTCCTTTAACTGTTCAGAGGATGCTTTAAAGGCGCGATCGCTTTGACTATCAATTAACAAATTAATTAAAAAAGAAATCGCTGAATCATTGGCTTCTACAAGATCAGGTTGCTCCATTTTCCAGCTTTGTTTCGCATCTGACCCGCGATAAAATTTAAGAATTTTCCCTGAATTATCAATAGTGATGGACTGAATATCATCAGCCTTAAAAGTAAACAGGCGTTTTTGTTCAGACTTAGCCGCTTCTGCCTGCTGAGGATTGCGTTGACTTTCATAAACCGCTAACCCGCCGCCCAAAATAACCGCGATCGCTAATAATATCCAAGTCAATTTTTGCAACTTCATGGTTGCTCCTGGAATACAGAGAATCTTATCATTAATTTATTATTGAAAATAATCATAAAAATTCCCCACAAAACGCAGGGAAAGCTAACAATTTGCAGTGTTATCACTCGTTACAATTACTTAACTGTTGCAGGAGCCGTGACCGAATTAGACGGAGCCGCATTATTGGGTTGAGCTTGCATCTGTAACTGTTGCTGACGCTTAAAATCTTCTGCCGCCTTATTTAACGATTGTTGGGTATCTGCTGCAAAATCGGCCCCTGAACGACTACGGCTAAAATTCGCATTATGGATTAATGACATGGGATCTAATCCGCTACCGAACATGGTTTTATTAGGATCTTGTTCACTCTTTTGATAACCAATGGGATCTTGCGGGTTTTGGAATTGGGCAAAAGCGGCTTTGTCTAGACCAACCAATAAAACTCCTAATCCCAGAGAGAGTGTCCCGATTTTAAGAAGATGTTTGCAATTCATAGATCGTACCCAGCGTTCTAACAATAATATAACCTAGAAAATCTACAGAAAGCGACGACGCAATAAGGGTTGTATTAATGATAATACTAACGCATCAAATAGTAACAATACGCCTAAAACCTGTACAAAAGTTAAATTGGCCCAAGGTGCATTGAGAACAACACTATTAAAATCCCAGGCTTGATTGAGGTAAAGATAACGGATCGGTTCGATCGCGTAGGTCAAAGGGTTTAAACTGGCAATGATTTGTAACCAGCCTGCCATAAAGGAAAGGGGAGCTAAAGCGGTGCTGGCAAATAACAGGGGTAAATTAGTCACAAAAATAACGGCAATTAGTTCAATATGACCTGGTAAAGCAAAGGCTAACCCTAAACTTAAAGCCGTGACCCCTAAAACGATGAGGAAAACAATTAAGGCGATCGCGCTCAGCCCCACCAGATTGGGTAAACCCGCACCAAGTAATGCACTAGCTCCCACAATCACGGCAGTTTGCACCATACTCAGGGCAATAATATAAATCGTCGAAGCCGCCACAATGGAGTAACGGGAAGCTAAAGGCGCGACTAATAAACGGTTCAGGAAGCCAAACTCACGGTCGAACATGACGGGTAAGCCTGCATTTAAAGCTCCTGAAAACGCCGTAAAAACAATAATGCCAGGGGTAAGGAATTGGGCGTAATTTTGATCATTACCGAATAAGCCTTGAGGAGCATTTAAAAATAAGGCTCCAAACAAAACCAACCACATAAAAGGTTGAATAATACCTGCAATCAAGGTTGAAGGGCGGCGTTGAAGTTGGATAAACAGGCGTTTGGTTAGCGCAGCCGTTTCTTGAACAAAATCCGCGATCGCGTTTTCCTTAATTAAATTGGGATTCAGTTCAGGATTGGGCGATAAAAGATTATTTTGATCAATCGGTGCTAAGGTTTGAGTCATATTTCACCTTTAAAGAATTTCTAATAAAAACTATTTCATCGCTTGTTTCTTTTCAGCTTTTAAATCCCGACTACTCGCTGCCGCAATTTCTGCATCAAGTAAAGTGCGTCCTGTGGCAGCGAGATAAACATCATCTAAGCTAGGACGAGATTGGGACAAGCTAAAGATGGGTAAGCCCGCACCGATTAAGGTTTGTTCAATGGTGCTAAGGGGATTGCTTTGAGCGGTTACCACTAAATTTAAGGAATTGCCTTGGGCCGTATTGATAATGACATCTTCCACAAAGCCCAACGGTTCCAGTAAATGTTTCGCTTTTTCCGCTTCTTCTAAATCAGAAAATTCTCGGATTCTCAACGTTACGCGATCGCCGCCGACCCGATCCTTTAATTCAGAGGGGCTACCTTCTGCAATCACGTTGCCCTGATCAATAATTACCAAGCGATCGGCCAAGGCATCAATTTCTTCTAAATAATGGCTCGTAATTAAAACCGTTGTGCCTGCATCACGAAGTTGACGCAAAAAGTCCCACAGAATGAAGCGACTTTCAATATCTAATCCTACCGATGGTTCATCTAAAACCAAAACGGCAGGCTGGTGCAATAATCCTGCGGCTAAATCTAAGCGTTTACGCAATCCACCTGAATAGGTTCCTGTCTTTTTCTCGGCGTAATCCGTTAACTTCAACAATTCCAATAATTGCTGAATACGGTCTTTTGCTTGTTTCGGCGGCAAATGGTATAAAGACGCTTGGAGTTGCAACAGTTCGCGACCTGTCAGGATTTTATCGATCGCGACTTCCTGGGCAACATATCCCAGCAGACGACGGGCCAACTTAGGCTGTTCAATGACAGAAATGCCTTCAACTTCGAGCTTTCCGCTATCGGGTTTGGATAAAGTACACAGGCAGCGAATGGTTGTTGTTTTCCCTGCGCCATTGGGCCCAAGTAGCCCAAAAATTTCCCCAGGCTGTACCGAAAAGGAAATATCCTTAACGGCTTCAACTGCCCCATAACGCTTTTTTAAATGTTCGACACGAACGGCAGGACGCATAAAAGTTTAGGGTTGATCTCGAAATGATACAAATCGCAACAAATCTTCTTCATTTTAGCAGGGCTGGGAAAGACCAGAAATTTTGCTTCCTGAGATCGCGCTTGTTTCTCTGTCTATTTTTGATACCATAATCCATCCGACTTAACTGTCCATTTTGCCAGAATTTCAACGTGTCGAGTCGAGAAAGAAGCTTCTTTTAGTAAGTTTGATTTCAATTTTTTAACCATTCTGAGAGAAAGCCCCGAATTTTCTGAAAACTCCTTATCGGTTAATCCTCGGTTTTCTGAAGCTGCTTCAGGAAACTGCTGATTTTTTTCTAATAATTGTTCTGTAGATTCTGATTTAACTGATAAATTGGATTGCTCATCATCAGTTAAACGGTTAAGGGCTTTTTTAAGCGGTTAATCTCCTCTTGTAAATCCTCTAATTGTTGAATACTGGCATAATTTTCAGATTGCCTTGAATCATTTTCTAATGATTGTAAACCACGCTCTACAATTTCATTAATGACGGCTGCTTTGTCCTGTTTTGTTTTAGCAACAAAAGCATCAATTTTGGCCATTAGAATATCAGGAATACGAACAGATAAAAACACCGAAGTCATCATCGAAAAAAGTATTGTAGAAAGTTAATATGAGCCTAATTAACGAGCAGGATTCAATCTACAAGTTTAGTTAAATATTAACTAAACTTGTGGAAATAGCCATCGAGGAAAAAAGCAAACCGAAGTCTGCCAATAGCGTTAATAAGAAAGTTGTATAAAAAAAGAGTTAGGGAGTTGGTAAAGCTTAGAACGAAATCCTACAGACTAGTATTAGTACGTGTAGTTAACGCTAACTGAACTGCCGCAAGCAACTCTAGATCCAGCAGAGGGAGTTTGTCCAGTAACCGTAATTGTGTTGCCAGATATATTACTACCATTAATACTTCCGACTCTAAGATTTGCTCCAGTAATTGCGCTGACTACACTCGTCGTCTCGATAGTATTACCAGAACGGCTAAAGAGTGACCCTGTAATTGCTGGTACAGTACACTGCGGAGTGGGTGTTGGAGTGGGTGTTGGAGTGGGTGTTGGAGTTGGAGTGGGTATTGGGGTGGGGGTAGAAATGGGGCTTGGAGATGGGGAAGGAGTAGA
>CAYZWO010000027.1:7440-18787 GCA_964482215.1 uncultured bacterium | reverse complement strand
AGTTGGGGTAGGTGAAGGAGACACACTTGGAGCAGCTAAAGCAACTATTGGTGCTCCTACGGATTGTTTTTGGAAGCTAGAGATGCTAGCCATAGCATTAGCTGGAATTAACGCAGTATCACCAGATGCAGTATAAGCAGCTGTAAAAATTTCATTCAAATCACTTTGGGTAGTCGCTTGAAAGATCTTGGGAGGCGCACCATTTGTTTGAAAACTATTGACCCATAAAGCTCCTGCGATCTTAGGATTCCCTCGCATATCAGCGTTTGCATAGGGAGCAAAAATAAAAGCATAATAATCAGGTGTTCCTCTCATGCTAACAGAAGTACCGCTATACAAGAAAAATGCCCAATTTTTAGCGGTAGAGGCATCTGGAGCACTAGAGCCAACTTGAGAATTTCCTCCTAAATCAAGATTGGCAGTTCTTAACATCCATTGAACTTTGGCTTGACTGGAGCCATTTGTCGCGACTTTCGCATTATTTCCAATATCAAGGGTACTATCAATATACATAACGATAGTTTCATTGCCTTTTCCTGTTGTACCAAATTGAACATTAGTAGGAAGAGTACAAGCTCCAGTTATGCGATATTTATAAATTTTTGGGGTAGTAGTCGATGCACTATAGGCATTGCCATCAGAATCATAATCACCAGCTTGTGGGTATTGAGTCCGTGAACAATTGGCAAGATTATTGACCTTGTTAGCGGCAATTAAAGTTGTAAATTGGCTACTAGAGGGATAAGTGGGTAGAGGAGGAAAAGGAACATTTTGTCGAGTTAAAGTTCCTGGCGTACTTGATAAAGCAGGAGTATTGTTCCCATTGGGTAAAGCTCCAATTGGTAGAGAAGGCAGATTACCTATCGTGGCATTAAATTGCGTGCTACCAGTACAGCCAGAACTGTCTAAAACATTTGCATGAACAGCCGCCGCAGTATCAAAGCTCCTTGCCCATAATCCTGGGTTCGTTTGCGGTATGAGGGGGGTTCCCGCTGTGTTTGCTGTCACCCGAAATTGAACAGCAATTTGCGATTTAGCTTGCCCACTAGAAGTCCCTGACTGTCCTTGAAGCCCTAATACGGCCGTCCCTGGGGCAGTATTAGCAGCTCCATCAGCAGTATATTTATAACCGACTAGTTTGTATTGACCATCGCCAACAGATTTCCACCCATTACTATCACTTGTATTTGCCATTGTAGCTACTGTCGTTGTGTTAGGGACACCACTATTAGCTACTGGATTATTACAAGTTGCTCCAGCAGGAGAAGGATAAATATTAGAAACTAAAGACCAGCTTTTTGTCGTAGTTCCTGTATCAGGACAAGCTCCTGAGCTATCTCTAGCTCCAACACAGTCATCAAAAGTTAATAAACCACGATTATTGTTTAAAAAATTTACATATTGAGTTACTCCTGTTTCTGCGATCGCATCTGCTTTTGCGGCCATTGCTTGAGAAACAACTCTAGTTTGGTCACCTTGCGCCCGAATGATCATCGTCATCCCAACCACGATTACCACTAATCCCACCATCATGGCCATTGGTAAAACAAACCCTTGATGAGGACGAATAGGATATCGATGTAAATAGCGAAGAAATTGAAACTGAAAGCGAGTGTTCATACAACCTAACCCCAACTCTATATGCTTGTAGCATAAAAGTTTTCGTCAAAGCCTTACGTGACTTGGGTTATAGCGTAGTCGTGATATTTTTTAGATAAAATTGTGAACTAAAGTAACGATTAATTGTGACCTATAGGTAAAACATCTTGTGATCTGAGTTAGAGGACATTTGAAAGATGAGACAGATCATGTCGTTGTAAAGCCTTTATGCCAATCGTCCTAACATGAATCAATCGTCGTACTAAGCTTAACGATAATTCCGCTGGAGCCTCTGTTATCTCCTGTGGATCACTTTTTGATTGCTCATCTTTATCATTTTTTTTATTAATGAGCATCTATTCTGTCATACTACTTATGGTCGTCTTTTAACTTTTCAAACGTTCTCTAAGTTATTAAGAATTTTTCAACAAAAAAATTTTTTCCTATGAGAGCTATTTAGCTCTTTTAAATTGTTTTGCATTCAAAAACTCAGCCAACGGATTGAATCTAAAGCTACATTGTTTTGCGGAAGTATTTTTCTGCAAATTTCTATTTTGTCTATTAATTAGATTGATTTGCTAGAGAACAATAAATAATTTAATTCTAAAATAAATCTTAATATCATCCCTGAAACGATATCATCAGCCTTTATTTGCGTTATTTTTAGCTTAATGCTCAATAAAAAAGTTTCGCTTTATGGTAACGCTACTTGAAAACCCCTTTCGGGTTGGACTTCGACAAGAAAGAACCCCAGAACCTCTCATTCTCATCATTTTCGGGGCATCAGGCGATCTCACCCAACGGAAACTCGTGCCTGCAATTTATCAAATGAAACGAGAACACCAACTTCCGCCCGAATTAACGGTAGTTGGCTTTGCTAGACGCGAATGGAGCCATGATTATTTTCGCGAACACATGAAACAGGGCATTGAAGAGTTTTCCAACGGTATTGGTAGTGAAGAACTCTGGAATGATTTTGCCCAAGGATTATTTTATTTTTCGGGAGACATGAACAACCCCGAAAGTTATCAAAAACTCAAAGCCTTTTTAGAAGAATTAGACAGTAAACGGGGAACGAGAGGAAATCGAGTTTTTTATCTGGCGGTCGGGCCCCAATTCTTTCCGCCAGGGATTAAACAATTAGGGGCAGCAGGAATGTTGGATGATCCCAGAAAAACTCGGATCGTGATCGAAAAACCCTTTGGGAAAGACCTGAGTTCTGCCCAACTGTTAAATCGGGTGGTACAAACCGTTTGTAAGGAAGAGCAAGTTTATCGGATTGATCATTATTTGGGGAAAGAAACCGTTCAAAATTTGCTGGTTTTTCGTTTTGCTAATGCGATTTTTGAACCTCTGTGGAATCGTCAGTTTGTCGATCATGTTCAAATCACGGTAGCAGAAACCGTTGGGGTAGAAGACCGAGCTGGTTACTATGAAACGTCTGGGGCACTGCGAGACATGGTACAAAACCATATTTTGCAATTGCTCTGTTTAACGGCAATGGAAGCACCCAATTCTCTACAAGCAGATAGTATTCGCAATGAAAAGGTCAAAGTCTTGCAAGCAACCCATTTAGCGGATATTCATGATTTAGACAAGTCGGCCATTCGCGGTCAATATAAAGCGGGCTGGATGCAAGGGAAACCCGTTTTAGGCTATCGGGAAGAGTCGGGCGTAAATATCAATTCCAGTACACCGACTTTTGTTGCCATGAAATTAATGATTGATAATTGGCGGTGGCAGGGGGTTCCTTTTTATCTCCGCACAGGAAAACGACTACCGAAACGGGTCAGTGAGATCGCCATTCAATTCCGCGATGTGCCACTATTAATTTTCCAATCCGTTGCTCACCAAACCACGCCCAATGTTTTAAGCCTACGGATTCAACCCAATGAAGGGATTTCCCTACGTTTTGAAGCGAAAATGCCTGGGGCTGAATTGCGGACTCGTACCGTTGAAATGGATTTTAGTTATGGTTCTTCCTTTGGAATTGCAACGGCGGATGCCTATCATCGGTTGCTGTTGGAATGTATGTTGGGGGATCAAACCCTCTTTACCCGTGCTGATGAAGTGGAAGAAGCTTGGCGAGTGGTTACGCCTGCATTAACAGTTTGGGATTCACCGGCTGATCCTAGTACAATTCCCCAATACGAGGCGGGAACTTGGAATCCTCCTGAAGCAGAAGCCCTGATTAATCGAGATGGTCGGCGTTGGCGGAGATTATAGTTTCAAGATAAACGCGATCGCGCTCTTTTAAGTTTCCCTTGTCTTTAATAATTAGGCAGGGGAATTATTTATTGGCCAAATTCTAAGCGGGCTTGTTCCACAATTTCAACAGTGACTTCCTCTAAATCCGCATCCCGTGCTAATTGTTCTACCCGTTGCCGAGCCTGAGTCCGAACAAAGTAGGGAATATTTTTGAGCTTACTTTTCGCGTCAGCAGTCCAACGTAGGGATTCATTAAATTTAAATTCACTCATTCGCTTTTCCTAATTCCTTGAATGGCAATATCAAAAACAATTAGCCTTAAAATTATCCTCCACTAATTTTGGCTTTATAACCTAATTGCGTTAGGATTTGTAAGATTTTCTCCCGATGATCACCTTGGATTTCTAAGCTATCCTCTTTAACCGTGCCGCCACTACCACACTGGGTTTTAAGTTGTTTGAGTAGTTTGCCCAAAGTATCAGGGGAACTCTGAAAACCCGTAATGATTGTCACCGTTTTTCCTTTACGACCAGAACGGGAAGCTTGAATTCTTACCTGTTGCTGATTAGGCGGTAAATCAGGGATAGGACGGGCTAATGCTTCTGAGGAGTCAGATTGACCAAATTCTTGATACACAACACGATTTTTGGAGTCTGATGGTCGTTTAGTTGACATAAAAAAATCTAAAAATTAAATGGTCAGTTGGTAACTAAGTTTTAGCAATTTTTACGAATATCATGTCGGCTTAAATGCTCTTAATACTAAGAATAGTATTTCTTGTAATTATCTATGCCAAAACTCATCCCGAATCACCTCAGTAGCTTAAACCAAATCACTCAGCAACCAAACTAGAGCCTCACTCTCTTCCGCAAATACCCGATACAAAACCCCGCGATTAATGGCAATTTTTTCTAGGACACGATTGGTATATTTTTCAGGATAAAGGGCTGCAATTTTAAACGCATCTTTGAGAATATAACTAATATCTTGTCCGCCAGAGATACGATCGCGTTCAAACCTCGGCGGCCCCATTTCCAAGCAATCGAGTAAAATTTTTGTGTAATTCCTTTGGTTTGCTTGTTTTTTAATCTCCAGTAAATTTTCTAGCACTGAATCCGCGTTCCATGACCCCTTACAGATGACCCGTACATAGGTATCTTTGTACTCAAATATCATCGTATTTTCTGGATCCATAATTTGGTTTGGGATAATGATTGAGCATTGTTAGAAATTTTGTTGAAAAATGTTTCGTTTTATAGCTTAAAAGATTAGGCAATGATAAAAATGATAAAAATTATTGAGGGTTAAAATTAAATTCACCCAATTGGGGATGGGGAACTTGAAAACCAGTTACTTCATTAGTTTCAAAGATCATTTGACATTGATTCGGAGTAACTTGAAAATTACACACGTAAGAAACCAAACATTTTTGCTGTTGATTTAAGACTCTCAAATTATAGTAATTTTCCCTCGCAACGGTTGCAAATTTATTAACAAAACGATAGCGTTCCAAATAATTTAACTGTGACCAAAGTTGACGATTAACAATAATGTCAATATTTTTACGTTCAGTATTGGCAATCCAATTGGTAACTAAACGACCATCAAAAAAATCAAACTGTTCTTTAGCCCACCACAAGCTCGGCGAAAGCTCGGAGGATTCGTTTAAATCTGCTTGGGAAATTAAGGCTTGAGTATTTAAGGAATCGAGTTGGGAAATATCTTTGGGAGACGGTTGGCAACTTAAGGATTCGCTAGACGGTTTGGCCATTACGACAGGAGGCAAACTTATTATCAACCCTAGATAAAAGCTGAGAAGAGTCGTGACAGACTGAGAAAAATGAGCTTTCATACGTCATTAAATCATTGTTAAGTTTCCCAGAGGCGACGACGGGGTGCGCCATTTAAACGCTGATGAGTATCGCGCAACAAATTGGGAATATCCAATTTCTCAGGACAACGGGTTAAACAGTCTCCACAGCCAGTACAGCGATCGCCTTTTTTGCCTGGGAACCAATGGCCTGCATTTTCAAACATCCGATAACGATATTGTCCAAAGTCTGTCATATTGTACGCGATCGCCAAATTTCGTAAACGCAAAACTTCAGGAATCTGGATGGATTCGGGACAGGGTAAACATTGATAACATTGACGACAATAATCGCTCCCCAAAGTTTCCGTTTGTTGGTTTTCTAGCTGTTCAAAAATTTGTTGTTCTTCTGCTGTTAAGGGATGATCCTGATCGGCAACGGCTAAGGGTTCGATTAATTCCGAGGCATTAGCAGGGCCGACACTTAAGGTTGTGATACGGCGATCGCTGAGTAAAAAGCGATAATTTAAAGTTAACGGGGTCAATGGTTCACAAAATTTTTGCAAGGCTTCAGGAGGAGTATAAAGACGGCCTCCCTTATCCGCAGGAGAAATAATAAAAACACCCATCTCTTTTTCCTGAGCTAAATTAATGGCTTCATTGTGGCGTTGGAAAAAGTAGTAATAATGTAAATTAACAAATTCAAATAAGTCAGTTTTAATCGTTTTTAAAATTAATTCTAAAGAACCGTGAGTCGAAAAACCTAAATGACGAATTTTTCCTTGGTTTAACAATTTTTCAATTTCTTTTAAACAACCGTTGGGCTGGGTAATAAGCTGGAAATGTTCTTCTGTATTAATGCCATGAATCGCTAAACAATCTAAATAATCAACTTGCAATCGCTGTAGAGACTCTTCAATTTGTTCCCGAAATTGGACTGGGTTATCACTAGGACAAATTTTACTGGTTAAATAGTAGCTTTCTCGGTTGATATTCTGTAAAGCTTTTCCTAAATAAACTTCACTATTGCCGTATCCTCTGGCCGTTTCAATATGATTAATCCCTAACGCGATCGCCTGATGGACAGTCTCAGCCATAACACTTTCAGAGGCTAAACACCGCATTGTTCCTAACGAGAAAACAGACAAATTTAAGTTAGTTTTCCCGAAACGACGATAACGCATTTCTAATTAATAGTTAATAATTAACAATGAATAATTGATAGTGAATAAAGGTTAATTCGTTAAGCAATTATGGCTAACTAATAGTTAAGACAAAATCGACAAAAATAAACTTAATTGTCTTCTTGGGATTCTTCAGAAAAACTGGCTCGTTGGATCAAATCTCCAGGGCGAAGATTGGCGACAAAATTGCGAAAGGCTTGGCGTTCTTCTTCATCGGCATCTCGATCTACAGGAATCGACGCTTCGGCAATCACTTCTTCCATCACCCAAATGCGGGTTCCTAATCGAATAGCGATCGCGATCGCATCACTGGGCCGACAATCAATTTCTTTTTTCAATTCACCTTGAGTCACACACAGCACCGCATAAAAGGTATTATCTTGCAGAGAATGAATAATAATGCGGTCAACCACAACATCCAAGACGGTCAACATATTGACCATGAGATCATGGGTTAATGGGCGAGGAGGCTTTTGATTTTCCAAGGCAGCCATAATTGCCCTTGCTTGATCCTGTCCGATATAAATAGGAAGCGCGCGCCGTTCTGAACCATCTTTGAGTAACACAATCGGACTACGGGTAACTGCATCTAGGGCAATCCCAGCAATTCTCATCTCTATCATTTGCTTTGTCCTCTTTTAGCCAACAAGGGCGCAACGGTGCGGTTTCTCTATCTCTATTTTAGGGACTGGAGATACTTTGCGTATCGTGTTTAGCCCGAAACAATTATGTATGATGATAGAATATGTCGCCACTCAATGAATAGGGCAAACCCAGATAAATTCAGCCATTTGGAGGATGCGGAGAGAGTTAAACTCTGGCGATCGCACCCTAACTTAAATTACTCATCACTAAAAAAACTTAAAAAGGAAGCCCGGGTAAAGGAACGGGAATAGGGGGTGTGGGGATAGGATAGCTCGGTAATCCTGTTGAAGAACAGCTTAAGCCGGGTAATAGACGAGAACAGGCAGATTGTAAGGCTCCCTCGGCCGTAACTGGAATCTGGAAACCTGAAAAGAGTTGCCCATTGAGTAAAGAAACCAATTCTTCGGGACTCATGGGAATAATTTGTCCTAAAATGCCTTGTAAAACATCAATTTTTTCTCCTTCTTTAACCGTAACAGGCGGGCTGCTGCCATCTTGGGGGGCAACTTGAACAGCACCTTCAATCACTTTTACATTGCCAGAATTTTCCTCTGTTTTTTCTAGGACATAAATCGTTCCCTGTACTGCAACAGTAATGCCTGCCATGCAACCATTGATTGGCCCGCTAACGAGAATAGTTCCTTGTTGAACCTCAACGCATTGGCCTACGGCGACGCTGGCATTATTACCTAAGCGTCCAGCGGCTCCATTGTTAAATAAGATACCGGCACGAGAATCTTTTGTTAAAATGATTTGTCCAAAGTTGGCTTTGTCTTGAATTTTTGCTTGATTTTTTTCAATAAAAACTTGATTGCCGTCTAAAATTTCCTGAATAACTGCCAAATTAATTTGAGCAACGGCAGGCTTATCAATACCACTCAGATTAATCACCAAAACCATGCCAATAATAACAGTCATTAAAATTCTTAAGGCATAGCGGTATTGTTTTAGAAACAGAAAAAATCGATTGGTCTTAAATTTGTCTGCAATTAATTTTTGAATAGATAATAATTTCATAAACTTACTTGATGTGCAACAAAAATTAACAATAATTTAAAAAAATTTATCTTGAAAAAATTGGTAGATTTCCAATGATTACATTCAAACATTTTTATATTGGGTTAATTTCCAGTGTAATTTATTTAGGACTCATAGAAAATGTCCAAGGTGTCGCTTCTTCTATTGGGTCTTTTGAGCAAAATATTCAATCATTACCTGCCCAAGCCACGCCTGAATCTTTATTTCAGCAAGGCATGGCAAGTTATCAAAGCGGAACGGTCAAGGGTTTCACTGACGCGATCGCGCTTTGGGAAAAGGCATTACAGCAATGGCAACATCAGAACAATTCCCAACAAATGGCGGTTACGTTAAATTTCCTTGGCTCAACCTATGCCAATTTAGGATTATTTCCTCAAGCACTCAAGAGTTATCAGCAATTATTATCCCTCAGCCCAACCCTTAAGAATAAGCAAACCGAGGCAATTACTCTGGTCGCGATCGCCAAAATTGAAACTCGATTAGGCAACTATCAACAAGCTTTAGAAACGTTGGAGCGGGCCCAATTAGTCTGGCAACAAGTCAACTTTCAAACGGGCAAAGTGGCTACTTTAAATGAAATGGCTTCTGTTTACTGGAATTTAGGGGACTTTAAACAAGCAGATCGTTATTATACTCAAGCTTTAAACTTAGCCAATAATTTAGGAAACTCCGCCAATATTGCAGCAATTTATAATAATTTGGGACAAATTTCTTTAGAACTCAAAGAAACCGATCAAGCTCTTAGCTTCTATCAAAAAGCTCTGTCATTATGGAACGAACTAATTCAACAATTAGGAGCCAATACCGTTGCAGATATTTATCGCGGTAAGGCCGCTACTCTCAATAATATTGCTTATATTAATGTGACTTCAAGTAATTTTTCAGAAGCTTTAAAAAATTATAATCAAGCATTAAGTATTTGGAAAGCGATTGGAGATAGAACAGGGGAAGCGAGTACCTTAAATAATTTGGGTTTTGTTGATTATCAACAAGGAAATTTAGATAAAGCACAAAGTTATTATCAACAAGCGTTAAAAATTCGTCAGGATGTTGGCGATCGCGCTAAAGAGGCTTTATCTCGTTATCGTATTGCAATGGTCGAACAGAAGAAAGGCAATTATCCACAAGCCATTCAACAAATGGATCTAGCCTTAGATATTATTGAAAATTTACGAACTAGAGTTACCAATCAAAATTTACGGGCTTCTTTTTTAGCCTCGAAGCAGGAATATTATCAATTTTATATTGAGCTATTAATGCAATTACACCAAAAATATCCTAAACAAAAATGGGATGCAAAAGCCTTACAAATTAGTGAACGTTCTAAGGCGCGATCGCTGCTAGATATTTTGGCAGAAACTCCTGGACGAATTACATCGGGAATTCCACCCGCATTATTAACTCAAAAAGAACAATTACAACAGCAATTAGAAACCCTCGAAGAACAAAGAGTTAAATTATTAAGTAATGATCATACCGAAGAACAAAAAAATGCCATTAATAACGAAATTGAAAAGCGATTACAACAATATCAACAGATTGTAGACCAAATTTATTTTAAAAATCCTCGTTATGCTTCTTTTGCTAAACCTCAGCCGCTTAATGTCGCTCAAATTCAAAAATTATTGGATAAAAACACCATTTTATTAGAATATTCCCTAAGTGAAAAAAAAAGCTATTTATGGGTTGTTACTAAGAATTCGTTACGAAGCTATTCTTTGAGCGATCGCAAAACCATTGAAGATGCGGTTAAAGCCTTTCGAGAGTCTTTTTTATCTCCTCAAAAGCGCATCCGGCGATCGCTGAGTCAAACAACAGGCATGCAACTAAAAAAGCTAATTTTGCCTGACATTAAAGGATTAACGAATCAAAGATTATTAATTGTCGCAGATGGCGGTTTACAATATCTTCCCTTTGCTGCCTTACCCAACGATTCCAGCACTTCAGAAAACGAAAGTTTTTTAATCACAAATCACGAAATTATTCATTTACCGTCTGCTTCTACACTGGGTCTTTTACGGCAAGAAACTCAAGCCCGAAAAGCCGCTCCCAAATTATTAGCGATGTTAGCCGATCCGGTTTTTAATATTAACGATGAACGCTTAAAAAATGTGGTTTCTACAACTGAACAAAAACTGCCTCCAGACTTGGAACGGTCTGCGAGAGAATCGGGCGTTTTATTTGATAGATTACCCTATACGCAAGAAGAAGCTAAGGAAATTTTAGCGTTAATTCCTAGCAATCAACGATTACAAGAATCAGGTTTTTCTGCCAATCGAGAAACTGCAACAAGTAAACAATTAAGTCAATATCGATTTATTCACTTTGCAACGCATGGCTTACTCAATAGCCAAAATCCTCAATTATCTGGATTAGTTTTATCTTTACTCAATTCATCAGGACAACCCACTAATGGATTTTTACGGCTTTATGATATTTTCAACCTCAATTTACCGGCTGAATTAGTGGTTTTAAGTGCCTGTCAAACGGGATTAGGTCAAGAAATTAAAGGCGAAGGATTAATTGGTTTAACCAGAGGATTTATGTATGCTGGAGCAGCCAGAGTATTAGTCAGTTTATGGAGCGTTGATGATCAAGCAACGTCTGCATTAATGATTAATTTTTATCGAGCAATTTTAAAAGAAAAATTGTCTCCCACCGCCGCACTCAGAAAAGCTCAATTAGACTTACAAAAAAATCCCAATTGGTCATCTCCCTATTATTGGGCTGCTTTTAGCCTACAGGGAGAATGGCAAGGGATAAAAAGTTTTTAATCAAGAAAACGGTATTTTTTGATTATTCTTAATTAGGTGAATTGGTTGCTGATGTAGCAGTGATAAAGGGGGCAGAGCTAATATTGTCT
>CAYZWO010000027.1:264-7427 GCA_964482215.1 uncultured bacterium | reverse complement strand
ACCAACGGATTGTAATAATTCCTGCCATTCATTCGGATTATTATTACGGGCTTTGGCCGCCATCATCAAAGTATCCTGCCAGATATTAGCTTGGGCATAAATTTTGGCTTGATCTAATGAATTTTTTGCTTGATTTAAACTATTTTTTAAATTAGAAGTTAACTCTGTACGTTTAATTTTTGCTTTAGTAAAAATTGAGGCTTCTTGACCGTTATTATTACAGGTAATCGAGAATTGCCATTGATAAGTTTGTCCAACTTGTAAAGCAATAGTCTTAGGAAGCGCAATTTCAATAATACTACTTTGATTAGGTAAGCTAAGGCTAGTTACATAAACATCATTCCCTTTTGCATCTACTAGAACAAAATCACCCGTTTTGCTTTGGGATTTTGGAGCATAGACATAAAAAGTAGGATTAGCAGAAACCGTTGAGGTTTCTAAGGAAGGAACAAGGGCAACTAATTTTTCTCCATTTAATAAACAGTTTTCTCCTCTCGTGCCTGCACCACTGGTTGCTAGGGGGGCTCCGCGATCGCTTGCTTGGGGAAATTTTAAGCTAATTTCATAGGAAGGAAATTCTGCCCAAACCGATTTGAACGGCATAAAAATCCCTACCATTAAACCAACAATGCCTATAAATTTACGGATCATTGACTAATAGCTCCATTTTCAAAAAATAATATTAACAGGATTGAACTGAGTTTTCCTTATGTAATTAATTCAGTAAATATTTCCATACTAGGCCAAGAATCTTTGTTTGAGGTAACTTAAAATTTATTTTTAAATAATTAACAAGTTAATCCACACGCTACTACAATTTTTGTCAAGGGTTAATTTACATGATTTTTAGATAATTTTATCGATAAAAACTTGCTTAAATTCTGTCATTCAGGTTAATTTTCTAAATTATGGCTTTGATCAGTAAACTCAAAACTCAAGACCGTATCAATGAATTCAGCGAGATCGGCGATCATCAGTAATAATAGAAATGAAGGTTCATCCATCGCACTGACAAAACCTAATCCTTTCTAGCAATGTCATCCACTTCTAACGCGCTACCCGACAATCTGGCCAAAATCGTTGAACGTTTCAAACGTCATGCTGACCCAAAAAAACGCTATGAACAGTTATTATGGTATGCCAAAAAGCTAGAGCCGATGCCAGAAACAGGAAAAATTCCTGAAAACAAGGTTCAAGGTTGCACTTCTCAAGTTTATATTACGGCAGATTTAAAGGACGGGAGAGTTTGGTATCAAGGGGATTCTGATGCCCAATTGGTTAAGGGATTAGTAGCTTTATTAATTCAAGGCTTGAATGGATTGCCACCTGAAGAAATTTTAGCCGTCACCCCAGATTTTATTAAAGAAACGGGCTTAGAAGTTAGCTTAACGCCATCACGAGCCAATGGTTTTTATAATATTTTTAATTTAATGAAGAAAAAAGCTTTAGGTTTTCAGTTAGGTTAAATGCAAAAAACTTCGTGAAAGTCTTTCATTCATTTGCTTAGCAATCATTGCATATCCCTAAAAAGTACTTTTATTTTTCAGCAGACGGTTGAAACCATTGAGATAATTTATTGATTAACCAACTGAGCAAAGCTCCTAGAATTAAAATACCAATCGCTGGATTAAACAAGGGAATCCAAAGCTTTTGCCAAATCGATAAGCCTAGATTTACCCCCATCGAATCTCCGATAACAGCGATCGCGAACCAAAAAAAACCAAAAAGAACGAGAAAGACATCTGCTACGAGGATACGATTCAGCCAAGTTAAAATCGTTTCTTTCATTGTTATTGATGATAATAAGTATAAAAACAATCACTCTAGTTTACCGAAAAGTTGCTATCCTAATTGAGGACTTTGTTTAAGAAATACAATTAATCGGTAATTTTTAATAAAAAATCATTAAATTAAATGTTAAAAACTTGGTGGCTTTCTTTTGAAAAAAATCCTCGACAATGTTGGATTATTTCAATTATTTGGTTGATTTTTATTAGCTGGATTGGCTTTTTCTGGAATCTGGGTGTATTGGGGGTAATGGATAAAACCGAAGCCCTTTTTGTGGAAGTTGGGCATCAAGTTTATCTCACCAATGATTGGATTACGCCCCGTTGGAACTGGCAGACGTTTTTTGATTATCCCATTTGGGGCTATTGGATGGTTGCCCTCAGTTTTAAACTCTTTGGCGTGAGTGAATGGGCGGCTAGATTACCCGTTGCTTTGACCGCGATCGCGTTAGTTATTCTGAGCTTTTATACCCTCCGTTACTTTGGGCTAAATGGGGAAGATACCGAATTAGAAACCAGACAAAAATGGATTCGGGCTTGGATCGGGTCGGGAATTGTCGCCCTTAATCCGGGTTGGGTCGGTTGGGGTCGAACTTCTGTTACCGATATGTTTCTTTCTGGCGCGATCGCCATGGCCATGTTGAGCTTTTTTTTAGGATATGCCCAAGTAGATACCCCCAAGGTTCAACAACGCTGGTATTTAATTGCTCCTGTTTTTGCAGCGATCGCAGTGTTAGCGAAAGGCCCCGTTGGAGTATTACTCCCTGCCCTCTCAATTACCGTCTTTTTGTTCTATGTCGGACAATTTTGGCAAGTCCTGCGGGAAATGAAATTAATTCCCATGATTGCTATTTTTCTGGTAATCACCGTTCCCTGGTATGCAGCAGCGGCTCACGCTAATGGCTCGGAATTTTTAGGAACTTTCTTTGGCTTTAGCAATTTTCAGCGATTTACTTCAGTTCTTTATCGTCATGCAGGGCCGTGGTATTTTTATCTGCCCTATTGTTTTATTCTGTTGTTGCCTTGGTCGCTCTTTTTACCGTTGGCGATCGCGCGTTTACAATTTTGGCGCAGAAAGGTTTGGGCATCGACTCCACGAAACCGTCAATTGGGCTTATTTTGTTTAGTCTGGTTTACGGTGATTTTGGTCTTTTTCTCTGCGGCGGCAACCAAATTAGCAGGCTATATCTTACCCATCGTTCCCGCAGGAGCTATTATGATCACGCTCTTTTGGGGTCAAGAAATGTTGCCGAACCCAGCTAAAACCTATAAACAATGGCCGTTTTTAACCAGTGGCATTATTACAACCCTGCTCTTTTTTGCGATGGCGATCGCGGCTTTTATGAGTCCGACATTAGCAGGTAGTGATCCCGCTTTTCCAACTTTTGGCGAAACCTTAGCAGCTTCTGGCATTCCCGTTATTTTTGGCGTAGCGTTAACATTATTGGGCATTGCTTCACTGGTTTTATTAATTCGCAAACCCTATCGTCCTTGGTTTTGGACAGTTAATCTCGGCTTTTTTATGACCCTGTTAACCTTGGTCGCGCCTCCCCTTGTCCCGATCATGGATAGCCAACGACAGCAACCCTTTCGAGAATTAGCTAAAGAAGTCGGCAAAGTTGCAAAACCACAAGAATGGGTTTTTTTAATGGGCTATCTCCGTTATAGTTTGGTGCATTATAGCCAACGCCGCATTGAGTTTTTCGATGATGCCAATTTCGCGATCGATTTTCTTAAAGATCCGACTAAAACGAATCCTCTCCCAACAGTTTTAATGGTCACTGAACCAAAGTTTATTGAGCGATTTAATTTACAACCTGGTGATTATCAATTAATTGACGAGAAAGGGGTTTATAAGTTAATTCGAGTATCAAAATCCGTATTATTAGAACGCTATCCTCAAAAATAAATTGTTTGACTTTATCGGCTAAGAGCAAAATATTTTAAAAAATTTCTTTTTTTAATCCTTTATTTTTGTGCTCTTGAAAAACATTTTAAAATTCTATTCTTTCATTTAGAGAAAGTTTTTTCAAACATAATCTTAAAGTCTGGAATAAAATTCATTTTATTGCCTTATAACTTTTGGCATAGATATTGAAATTCCCTCTTGACATATCAATAGAAATAAATCCTGTTTCCATAAGCCGTTGAGATAAACTAGAAGCGGTAAAACCTGTTTTATGAGCCATATAGGGAATACCTGGAATTGAAGTTCCCATACCGTAAAACATCCATAATGCTTTAACTGGGCCTGCTGGTGAAAAATAAAGCGGTTGATCATCCATATCTCCCTTAACTACCCATTCCGCTGCTATTTGCATATCAGGAACAACGAGCCATACTAAACCACCCGGTTTAAGAACTCGTTTGAATTCTGCTAGTGCTATTGGAACTTCATAATCATAAATATGTTCCAAATTGTGAGATGAATAAACTGCATCAACAAAATTATCTTCAACTGCGCTTAAGTCAGTTATTGTGCCCAAAATATCAGGATTCATTTGAGGATCAATATCTAAACGAATTTCCTGCCATTCTTCTGTTCGTAATTCGGGCGGAAGGGCTTCGGGATTATACGGGCCACAGCCAACATGGAGAACTTTTTTCTTATGCTCCGTATTTTTTGTAGATTGTAAAGGTATTGTCGGCTCGATTTCTTGAATAATAAGAGGTTGAAGATTTCCTAAGTTATTTTGAGTATCCCAAGCAATAAGACCTAACCCTTTACTCCCTAGAACTTTATTACCTACTGCCTGCCAGTCTAAGATAATTTTAGCCGATGGCTCGGTCGTTAAAAAATCGGCAACAGCTTGCCGCACTTGACCCAAGTTAGTATTATTAACAATGATTAAAGCCTGCTCCGATAAAAAATCACGAGCTAATAACAAACTCATGAATACCTGACGATAATCTGGCTCAAAATTATAAACATATAATCCAAATTTATCTGCTGATTCAATATCTTTTAAATCTGTAAAGAATTCATCAATGGTGTTATGGCTAAAACAAACTTGTTCTAACACTCCAAACTTATCTAAATTAGCTTGTAGCTCTTCAATCTTTTGTTCAGCAATTTCAGACTGGGTTGAAAAAAAATCGACTCCATAGGCTAAGCAATTAGGATTGTTTACCAACACACTAATTAAATTTGCACCTGCTAGACATCCAATCTCGCAAATCGTTTCCTTTGTGTCTAAGTATTTACTAGCTGCCGTTAATAATGTTAAAAAATTAGGAGTGGTGGGCTGATTAACTTGTTCTAGAATGTCATCAAAAGATTCTCCTATCGGCTGCATAGAATTGCTTCCCCAGTCACGATAGAGAGTTGGTAAAGTTTCTAAAAAAGCTTTAATTTGCATAACAAATACTTTGGAAATCTGAATAATTAGAATTTGTAATTTTAAAATTGTATTTCTGCCACTCTACTGACAAAACTTTTCTACGCAACGCACAAACATTTCTACTCCCATTGATAACACTGTTTCATCAAAATCAAAGCGGGGGTGATGATGGGGATAGGCTAAGTCTAAATCGGGATTTGCTGATCCTAAAAAGAAATAACAACCAGGCACTTTTTGCAAGAAAAAGGACATATCTTCACCGCCCATTGTGTGGCAATCGGGAACAACGCCAGCAGGGGTTTCAACGACTTCTAGGGCAACAGAACGAACCAGATCGGTAATGTCAGGATGGTTGATAACTGGAGGGTACAATTGCCAGTAATCTAATTCATAGGTTGCCCCGTGCGCCTGACAGATGCCGCCAATAATAGCGTCTAAACGGGTTTTAAAATAACCGTCAAATTGCGGATTAAAGTAACGCACCGTTCCACTCATCTTGGCTGTATCGGCTATGACGTTTAAGGCTGTGCCAGCGTGTAATTCCCCAACGGTTACGACAGCCGAATCGATGGGGTTTACGTTACGAGCCACAATAGTTTGAAGCGCGTTAACAATTTGAGCACTTAAAACAATAGAATCCACGGTTTGATGGGGCATTGCACCATGACCCCCCCGCCCAAAAATCTGACAACGAAAACATTCAACCGCCGCCATCAATGGGCCTGTCCTAACCCCAATGGTTCCTACAGGTAAGTTATTCCAAAGGTGTAGCCCAATGATCGCGTCCACATCGGGATTACTGAGAACACCTTCTTCGATCATGGGTTTAGCGCCGCCTGGCCCTTCCTCTGCAGGTTGAAAAATAATTTTAACCGTTCCCCGAAAATCGGCTCGATGTTGAGATAAATAAGCCGCCGTTCCCAGCGCGATCGCGGTATGACCATCGTGACCACAGGCATGCATCTTTCCCTCATGGTGAGAACAATAGGGAACTTCATTTTCTTCCTGAATGGGTAAAGCATCCATATCCGCCCGTATCGCCAAAACGGGGCCAGGTTGTTCCCCCGCGATCGTTGCCACAATACCTGTTTTCGCAATCCCGGTTTGATGTTCAATCCCTAACTTTGTCAACTGCTCAGAGACCAAGGCTGCTGTCAATTTTTCTTGGAAACCTAACTCTGGATATTGGTGAATTTGTCGTCGCCATTGCACTAATTGAGGCTGAAGGGCGCGAATTTGTAATCGAACAGCAGATAAATCGAGAGTAGCGGAATTAGGCAGGGTAGAAAACATAGATAATGAAGCTTAAAGAGCAAATTCTTTAGCTAAACAAAACATGATGAAACTCTAATGGCTATTCTTAATAATAGCAGCATATTCTAGCTATTTCAGGCTAGTATTCTATGACTTTCAATTGAAAAGTGTTTCCTTTTAAACATTTAGCTTAGATCTCACGACTTCTATAATGTTGTCCAAGCCAATAAACAATGAATAAAAAATACGATTATTGCTTATCTTAGATTAATTTCGATAGTTTTTGAAACCTTGAAAAGTGCCTCTAAATCTTGGTGGGTCTTATTTTTAGGCTGATTTAAAGCACCCCCAAAAATAGTTAAAGTCAGTTCTTCTTGATAAGTGCTAAATTATAGTTTTATACACTTTTAAAAAACGCTAGAATATAGATTAAAGTGCAAAGATAACGTTTGCGTATCTCAGCTTAGATGCCTTTTATTTAAACGTAGACGCTATTTTTCCCCACTGAACTCCTACACATCAAGTTATTGACTAGCTCTTTTGTTAGCGTAATTTAATAATAGATCTTCTTCTATCCCAATTATTGAAACTTATAAAACTTGAAGCTTATTATGATTGATTCGGTCACTAATCCAACTAGCAGTAATAACGAAGAATCACTATTACCTCGTGAAGAACGAGTTAACCAAATTAAAACGTTGATTGAAACTCTCCGCGTTGCCGAAGAAGTGGCAAGTAAAGGATACCTGATTACTAGCTCAGAACTTGCGGATTTGATGGA
>CAYZWO010000027.1:0-254 GCA_964482215.1 uncultured bacterium | reverse complement strand
GTAACCAGTCGAGGAGATCATTGGTCGTGGAGAAACTGGGTTGTGTCTAGGGTTCGCCGCGAAGGAAATCAGATTCTTTGGCAGTTAGAACGAGTTGATTAACGCTTTTTTTCTAACTTTTATAATTGTCATTTTTCTTGATAATCTTTTTAAATAGGATGAATGTTAAGCCACTTTTGATGATCAATTAATCCTTTTAAATACTTGATGCTGAAGTAAGCTGGGCTAAGAAAAATTCATGAATTAGTCATTAG
>CAYZWO010000026.1:2243-39634 GCA_964482215.1 uncultured bacterium | reverse complement strand
ACGAGGCTCTTTGATGCTACAGATCATGTGGAGCGTTTTCTCTTTAGAAAAAATATCAATATAGGCAGTGGAAGGATCGGGAACCATGCACATGTCGGATTCGTTAATCGCTTTCCATCCCCGAATACTAGAACCATCGAAGGGAACCCCCTCTACAAAGGAGTTTTCATCAATCTGATCGTAGTAAAACGAACAGTGCTGCCAAATACCGGGCGTATCAATAAACTTTAGGTCAATAATTTTAATTTGTTCATCTTGAATCCACTTCAGAATATCTTGGGGGGACTTAGACATGGGCGACTCCTTCCGTTTATTACATGACTTTACTCTGAGAATTACATCGTAAAGAGTGGGTTGCGATAACTTTGTATCTTGCGATACAGACCCCGACTCTTTAGTCAGGTTTTAAAAACCAAGAAATAAATTTATTTTGCGCTTTCCTCATTAAACAATGCAGAATCATCAAAAATCACAAGGCTTAACAAATTGATGAATTTAAGTGAGTAGGCTTAAGTAATTGTTAAGTGGTGAAGTTTCTAGCCTGTAGACGGGCAAGATGCCCATCCCACGTTTTATCTTTAAATTGCAACCAACTATTTAGTAATAATGGGGAACAAAAAATTGTTCGTTCAAGGGAGGACGGACATAATCGGGGGCTGGTTTGCGGGGCAGTAGTTCCATTGGCTCAGGGGTGAGGTCTTCGTAGGGAATTTTGCTGAGTAAATGGCGGATACAGTTTAAGCGTGCTCGTTTTTTATCGTCTGCCTCGACGGTAAACCAGGGAGCTTCGGGAATGTTGGTGTGGGCAAACATATTGTCTTTGGCTTTGGAGTATTCTACCCAGCGATCGCGGGATTCCAAGTCCATTGGGCTGAGTTTCCAACGACGGGCTGGATCGAGGAGACGGGATTGAAAACGAATCTCCTGTTCTTCATCACTGACGGAAAACCAATATTTAATTAAAACAATGCCTGAGCGGACTAACATCCGTTCAAATTCAGGACAGGAAAACAAAAATTCGCGATATTGCTCTTCCGTACAGAACCCCATGACGTGTTCCACACCGGCTCGGTTGTACCAACTGCGGTCAAACAGGACAATTTCCCCCGCGGAAGGGAAGTGCTCAACGTAGCGTTGGAAATACCATTGGGTTTTTTGTAAGTCTGACGGAGTACCTAATGCCACCACTCGGCAACCTCTAGGATTAAGGGGTTCGGTAATGCGTTTAATGGTTCCGCCTTTCCCTGCTGCGTCCCGCCCTTCAAAGATGACGATCACTCGATAGCCAACGTGTTTGATCCAGTACTGCATCTTGACCAGTTCAATTTGTAGCTGTTTTAGCTCTTTTTCATAAAACTTTTTCGAGAGTTTACCTGGAGTGCTTTCTTCTTTCTCCGCGATCGCCTCTAGGGGATGAATGGGCGGTTGGGAACGGACAACACTTTCTTCAATTTCCTTTTTCTTCTTTTTCTTTTTAGCTTTTTTATTCTTTTTGTTTGATTTTTTCTTTTCGCTGATAGAACTTAATTCTAAAATATCATCGGTTAATGAATCATCCATAGATTCTCCTGAATATTGAGACTGAAATTGGGTTAGATGGACAAGAATGTTAAATCAGTTTTAACGTTAGTATTCGCTAAACTAGATTCAGGATAGGTAAAGCAACGAACTTTCTTAAATTTTTTGTAGAATTTTTTAAGATTTCCAGAAAAATCTTTAAAAAAAAATTGAGAGTTGTAAAGATCGGAACAAGATCAAGCAGTTTCCAAATTAGTTACTGGCAATCCCGCATTAACGATTTTCTCCGTTTGGTAGCTACGATAACAAAAACCAAATAGTTTGCATCAGTATTATGATTGGATCTTCATTAATTAAACAACCCCAAAACTATGAGTGGAAATGAATCCCGTCTGCAAGCAATTTACCAAATTACCAATCGTGAACCGATGCCGCCCAAAGAACCCAAGCGGCTCGATGAACTATGGGCTTCAGATGTCTTCACTCTGAGTAAAATGCAAGAAATTCTTCCCAAGGAAGTTTTCAAGTCACTCAAAAAAACGATCCAATCTGGCGAAAAACTAGATATTTCTGTTGCTGATATTGTTGCATCTGCAATGAAAAATTGGGCGATCGCCAAAGGGGCTCTCTACTATGCCCACGTTTTCTATCCCCTCACCAACGCCACCGCCGAAAAGCATGATGGTTTTATTTCCGTACAAAGCGATGGCAGCGTTATTGCAGAATTTTCAGGAAAAGTCTTAGTTCAAGGGGAACCCGACGGCTCTTCTTTCCCCAATGGCGGGATTCGTTCCACCTTTGAAGCACGAGGCTACACGGCGTGGGATGTGACCAGTCCGGCCTACGTCATGGAAACCGACAATGGCTGTACCCTTTGTATTCCTACCGTCTTTGTTTCTTGGACAGGGGAAGCTTTAGACAAGAAAACCCCACTTTTGCGCTCTAATGCCGCCATGAATAAGGCCGCAACCAGAGTTTTAAAACTATTAGGCAATGAAGAAGTGGCTCCAGTGAATTCTACCTGTGGCGCAGAGCAGGAATATTTCCTGATTGATGCTAATTTTGCCAATAGTCGTCCTGACCTATTGATAGCGGGTCGTACTTTATTCGGAAAGCCCCCTGCTAAAGGTCAACAATTTGATGACCATTATTTTGGAGCCATTCCTGAGCGCGTTCAGGTTTACATGCAGGATGTGGAAGAAAAGTTATATAAACTGGGGATTCCTGCCAAAACCCGCCACAATGAAGTGGCTCCTGGTCAATTTGAGATCGCGCCCTTTTTTGAAGCGGCTAACGTTGCGACAGACCATCAACAATTATTGATGACGGTGTTACGCAATACGGCCAAAAAACATGGATTTATCTGTTTGTTCCACGAAAAACCCTTTAAGGGAGTGAATGGTTCTGGAAAACACGTTAATTGGTCGTTAGGTAACGCGACTCAAGGAAATTTACTCGATCCAGGCGATACGCCCCATTCTAACGCTCAATTCTTGGTATTCTGTGGTGCGGTTATTCGTGGGGTTCATAAATATGGGCCCTTGTTACGGGCAGTTGTGGCGACAGCGAGTAATGACCACCGTTTAGGAGCCAATGAAGCTCCCCCTGCGATTATCTCAGTCTATCTCGGCAGCCAATTAGAGGATGTATTTGAGCAGATCAAACAAGGAGAAATCAAAGGCTCTAAGGCTAAAGGTATGATGCACATTGGGGTTGACACCTTGCCGATATTACCGACTGACCCTGGCGATCGCAACCGCACTTCTCCCTTTGCCTTTACGGGAAATCGTTTTGAATTCCGCGCAGTGGGTTCAGGCCAATCCGTTGCCGGGCCCCTCGTTGCCATGAATACGATTATGGCAGATTCTCTAACCTGGATCGGCGATCGTCTAGAAAGCGAACTCAATAAAGGAACGGAGTTAAACACGGCTATTCAAATCATTTTAAAAGAGGTTATGGATGAGCATAGTGCCGTCGTCTTCAATGGCAATGGCTACTCTGAAGAATGGCACAAACTTGCCGCAGAACGGGGACTCGCTAACCTCCGCACCTCTGCCGATGCTTTACCCGTCTTACAGGAAAAATATGTTGAAGACCTGTTCAATAAATTAGGAGTCTTATCTCCCGTTGAGTTAGCCAGCCGCTTTGAAACCTACGCTGAACAATATATTCTTTCTATCGAAGTCGAAGCAAAACTGGTTATTAATATTGCCAAAACGCTCATTTATCCAGCGGCGACTCGTTATCTCTCCGACTTATCCAATACAGCCTTAAGTCTTAAGGAATTGGGACTAGATTTGGATACGGAAACCTTAGAAAAAGTCGCTTCTTTAGTGAAATCGATGACAGATAAGGTCAGCAAATTGAGTGTTGCGTTAAGTTATCACGACTTTAGTAGCACAGAAGAGCATATGCAATATCTGGCCCAAACCATTCGGCCTTTAATGGATGAGGTACGGGAATATGCCGATGCCTTAGAAGCGGAAGTTGCAGACGATCTCTGGCCGTTGCCTAGCTATCAGGAAATGCTGTTTATTAAGTAAACTTTATTGGCGTTCAATGCGTAGAAGTCGTTTCTTTGGGAGCGACTTTTTTATTTTGGTAATTTGCATCTAACCAACAATTGGGTAATGCTTCTCCCGACGGAAAAATCAGTTCCTCTTTCGCAAACTCTTCTAGGGGTTGTTCTTCCTGTCCTTCTTGAATGTATCCTTCAATCGTGCTTTGTAAGGGATTCATTAATTGCCTTGTATCTTCGATTCTGATTAAGGCTCCATCTTGCTTATTTTTTAACAACATAATTTTTAGGCAGGATAAATTTAAAAATTGATAGTAATGATGATTTTGCTGCAATTATTGAAAATTTACGCGATCGCCTCATCTATCCCAAGTTGTAATGCCTATTGGCTGCAAACCGAATAATCGAAAATTTTTAAGAAATTTATTCCAAAACTAGTAAAATTTTACGAAATATATCGTCTAGATACATGGACATCAATCATATTATTACCCAATACGCTCATGGTTATTTTTTGATGACGGATGAGTCGGGAGAATTGGGTTGGTACAGTAGCCGCCAACGCACCTTGATTCCGCTAGATCATCGTTTTCGATATCCGCGATCGCTACAGAGAGTTTTAAACCAAGAGCGTTTTAGTGTGGCTATTAATAAAAATTTTCGGGCAGTTTGTGAGGGCTGCGCCGATAGAGAAACCACTTGGATTTCCGAGGAATTAAAAGCAATTTATTGGTCGTTATACCAAGCGGGCTGGGCCTATAGTTTTGAAACCTGGCAAGGCGATGAATTAGCCGGCGGAATTTTAGGAATAGCCATTCGCGGCGTATTTATCGGGGAATCCATGTTTTACCGCATTCCTGATGGCTCAAAAGTCGCAATGGTTAAATTAGTAGAGCATTTACGAAAACGGCAATTTTTACTCTTCGATGCCCAGCTACAAAATCCCCACTTAGAACGCTTCGGCTCCTATACAGTTAACGAACAGCACTATCAAACTCTGATGAATCAAGCTTTATTACGCCACTGTTTTTTTGTCGGACGAGGAGATTTTTAATTGCCATCGTAGTTTCACCATCTCCCCCTGAGCGTCATTAGAGAAATAATTAGTGATACGCCCTAGTTGGTGCCTAAAAATCAAGATTTTACGAAATAATCGCAACTTCTTTAAATCTATCCCTGACATTGAGGGCAGAAGTGGCTGGAGCGTCCTGCTAACTTAATTCGTTCAATTAGAGTTCCGCAGATTCGGCAGGGTTCATTGCGCCGACCATATACCCAAGCTACGCCGCCATAATTACCATTGATTCCCGTCACGTCCCGAAAGTCACTAAAGGTTGTTCCCCCAGAAGCGATCGCCGTTTGCAACACTTCAATGATCATCGGGTGTAACTTTTCGATTTGACTTGGGGTTAACTGACTGGCTACGGTTGTGGGCTGAATGCCTGATTTAAATAACACTTCATCCGCGTAAATATTCCCTAAGCCTGCGACTACTCGTTGATCCAGTAAGGCAGTTTTAAGCGATCGCTGACTTTTGGCTAACTTTTGTTTTAAATACTCAACCGTAAATTCAGGGGCAAAGGGTTCTGGCCCCAGATTCTGTAAGCCTGTCATGATCGCTTCGGGTTTAACATCAGGTGGGATTGCCCAAATTTTCCCAAATGTGCGAATATCAACAAATCGTAATTCTTGCTCATTCTCGCAGGCAAACACGATACGAGTATGCGGCGATCGCAGTTCGGAGGATTTGACCCAAAGTAATTGCCCTGTCATTCGGAGATGAACCCCCAGAAAACCTGCTGACTGCCCTGTTGTGCTTTCAAGATTCGCTAATAAATACTTACCTCGTCGTTGCCAAGCTTGAATTCTAGTCCCCTGTAGCTGCTGCCAAAACTCCTCAACAGAAAAGGGGTAAGCTAGCGTTCTATTGAGCAACACTTCTCCCCCTTTAATGACTTGATTCGAGGTCAAACGATTAAGACCCCGACAAACCGTTTCAACTTCAGGTAATTCTGGCACAGTAGGCTAATAAAAAATTAACAAGGAATGTTCCTTGCCAATCTTAACGGTTAATTAACCTTTTGCGGGTGCGGCTTTAACCAATTCTAGTTCGCTTTCAGCAAAGTTATTGGTGTTAATCCCTGTGGCACTACCGCTAAAACCAGCGTAATTAACGCGGTCAAAACGGACAATCACTGGATAGAGAATACCGCTTTTTTCAACGGTTGCGACAGTACCAACGTCACCATACCAATAGGATTCGGGACGCTTGATTCTAACGATGTCTCCACGTTTGATAGCCATAGATGTTTATTCCTTGAATAAGTCCGTATTTCAAAAAAAACCTAATTTTTTGTCTTCTATAAAGAAAACAATCAACAGGTTATCCAATTTACTTAATGCCAAATTCTACCAGTTTTTTTCTTACTCTCGGCTACAACCCCTTGGCTCCTATTACAAATCTTTACGTTCTGTAATGAGTCAGTTGAGTAATCAATATATCGAGATTTTTGCGTTATCTTAACGATTTGAATTAATCAATGGACATTAATCAATTGAATTTATCGTTGTCGCTTTTGGTCTAATTGTCGTTTGATTTCATACCATAATTTTTTTAAACGCAAATCGAGGGAAAAACCCCGCTTAGCCCGCATAATAGCTGTCCCTGCCACGCGATCATGTAAGGCTTGGTGGAATACCTCATCTCCAATGGCTAACCCACAATCAAACGCCAACGGGGCGACTAGCAGAATCATGGAAATGGCATTCATAAAGTTAATGTTGAGGCCGATCATCGCCATCAAGGAGGCAACCCCTAAAATGCCTTCCCGTTTCGATAACTCCACAATGCCAGGGACTCGCCGCAAGCGGAGATCGATTACTTTCATGTCAAATGCCCAGGTGCCCAAACTTTGGCCCTGGTTGACTTCGACTAACACCACCCGCAAGCCAAACCAACAGCCTAAAAAAATGATGTTCTGTAAAAATCCCGACGCAAAGGAACTTAACAACCAAACCGATACAAAATCTAATAAAAAGGCATAGGCTCGGCGTTCTAGCGGTACTTTGGGAAAACGCCTCTCAGAAGGTGGATCAGAGTATTCTGAATACATCTTTATTTTTTAATGTTTTTTATTATTTAATTTATGAATGCTGTTATTTTATCAAATCTTAATTAGTTTATCGTATCTGTAGGTATTCCATTTTCATCATTTATCAAAACATTTAATTGTTGTAAAAGGGCATCAGGATGTAGCGGTTTAGGTAAGAAAGCATCGACACCACTTTCTAGGTAAGCCTGTTCTTCCTCAACAGAAACATTATCTTTTAAAACAATAATTTTAATGGACGATAAATACTGCGATCGCTTAAGAATTTTACTAATTAATTTTACATCATCAAAATCGCGATCAATTAACACAATTCCTGGCTGTAATAACTCAATTTGTTTAATGACCATCGAACTATCAATTAACCAAATCACTTGATATCCTGCGGCCGTTAATAGCTCACAAATCAAAGTTGCCACTTCCTCATTGCGCTCTAGGACAACAACCCCTGAATTAAACAATTTCGGCGGTTCGGGTTCAATGGTTACGGGTATTAATTCTTTAGCTTTATCAGGGCTTTGAATGGGAATAAAAATGGTAAAAATAGACCCTTTACCCTTAATCGATTCAACGTCAATACTGCCGCCATGTAATTCGACCAATTGTTTACTTAGAGCTAATCCCAAACCGCTTCCTTCGTAGCTGCGTTGACGGGTACTATCTAATTGTTTAAATGCTTCAAACAAGAAAATAAATTGATCAGGCTCAATACCGACTCCCGTATCTTCTACCTGAAAAACAACCTGTTTTTTCTCCTCCCAAATTCTGAGAATAACACTACCCTGTTCCGGGGTAAACTTAATCCCATTACTTAAAAGATGTAACAAAATTTGTTGGATGCGATCAGGATCAGCACATAATTGATCATGTTTTTGGTCTATTTGAAAATCAAGCTCCAGTTTAATTTGTTTATTGTGGGCTTCTTCTGCCAATCGTTCTAAAACTGTTTGAGCCAAATTATAAATTGAGAAAATCTGAAAATTGAGAGCGGCTTTACCTGATTCCAGTTGAGAAAGTTCAATAATATCATTGATTAAATCCATTAATTTTTTACCGCTATCTTGAATCATTTTCAAGTAAGCTTGCTGTTTTTGTAGAGATAAGGATTTTTCTTGTTCAAACCAATGGAGTAGGGTTCCCGATAGCCCGATTACACAGGTTAAGGGGGTGCGTAATTCGTGGCTAATATTATCTAAGAATTCGCTTTTTAAATGGCTTGCTGCTTGAGCCGCTAAAAGGGCATCCCGTAATTCTTGCGTGCGTTCAATGACTCGTTTTTCAAAGGTATTTTTTTGGTGTTGAACTTCGGCATAAAGCTGAGCTTGATAAATTGCAACCGCTAAATGTTCTCCAATTTGCCCTAAAAAACTAATTTCATTTTTTTGCCATTGACGCTGATGAGAACATTGATGAGCAATTAGTAATCCCCAAACTTTCCCTTTGACTAAAATAGGGGCAATTAATTTGGCTTCAATTTGATATTTTTGTAATAAATCCACTAAGCAAAAAGAGGAGGAATAGGCCGTAGAAACCTGATCAATTGCCACAACCTGACCATTTAAATATTTTTCTTGATAGTGGGGAACTTGGGTAAAGCAATCATTTTCAGTAATTAAATGTAACAAAGAGGGAATCGCATTAGAAATCCTTGATTCGTAGGTTACTTCACCATAAAGTGTTCGGCTATTAACGCTTTGTAAGGCCGTTAAATGGGGTTCGGAAAATTGATAAATGACTAACCGATCCACTTGTAAAAAACGCCGAACTTCGGTCACTGCGGTTTCTAAAATCGTTGATAGTTCTAAGCTTTGGCGAATTTGAGCAATAACTTGACTTAATAAGCGTTCTTGGGCAATTTGTTGATATAGGGCTGCTTCAATAGCAACAGAATTAGAGTTTTTACTGGTCGTTTCTGCGTGAAAAAATGCCTCTTTCTTCAGTTGTTCAGGCAGAATAATATCAATAACTTTAAGAATGATCTGATCCTGAAAATGGGATTGTTGTTCTGAAATGACAGGTTGTTTTAAAACAATTTGATCCGAACAATCAATTTCTGTTAAAAATTCTGTAATCAGTTGATTATCAACAATAATACTGACATCATAATCGGAGGCTAGGGGTCGGCCGCGGAGGAGGGCATTTCCTTGGGGAGAAAGTAAAAGGGAGAAGCGATCGCGTTTAACCTGAAGGGGATAATTTGTCCGATCATTAACACCAAACTCATCCGTTAAAAGAATGGTATTATTACTATTTGTTTTGGCCAATTCCTGCCAATAAGAAACAAGTTTCTCAAAGACTACATCCGATAGGACTCGACGTAAGATGGTAGAAGTAACTGGAGTCATTATCTTCGCAGAGTAGATACTACAGGAACACTGTTATTTCTATGATGAATACTCTTCGTCTGTTTTTCATAAAACCTAAGCATTTCTAAAGAAAAGGAGTTTGGATGCACCGACTAACCGCAACCCCTGGTGGCTGGACACCTGAGACTGATGGCGTAATTTTTATTGAACAGAATCCGGGGGAAATCGTTATCCTAACGGCTGCTGATACGGATATTCAATGTTTAGCGGCGACGGTTGCCCATCTTCCTGCTGATTTTCCCTCTGTTCGTGCGGTGCATTTGCTCAACCTACAACAACCCCTCAGTATTGATGACTACGCGGATAAGGTGCTGTCCCAATCTAAAGTCATTATTTTGCGATTACTCGGAGGACATTCCTATTGGTCGTATGGGCTAGAAATCGTCAAAGAAATGGCTGAAACTCAGGAAATTGCATTGCTCGTGCTACCAGGTGATGATCGACCTGCTCCTGAACTGATGAGTCATTCCACCGTTCCCCTAAAAATCGTCCATCAAGTTTGGCAATACTTCACAGAAGGCGGTATCAACAATTGGATAAATGGATTGAATTATCTTACCAATAATTGTCTAAAAACGGCGCATCTTTTTTTACCACCACAAACCGTTCCCAAAGTAGGTATTTATGCTTTTAGCAATCAACAAAAACAACCTAAAAGTCGTTTAAATCTTACGTCACTTCCCCAAACCAATCATTCATTAAATAACCAGTTTGAGCTGGATTTAAAAGGGGAATTAGAGCAAAAAAAATCTCAAGTTAATATTGGTATTTTATTTTATCGATCGCATTATTTAGCAGGCAACACTTTGCCGATTGATGCTCTCTGTCAAGCTTTAACCGAAAGACATTTAAATCCTGTCCCTATTTTTGTCTCGTCACTCCGCGATCTGGAAGTTCAAGAAGAATTAATTACTTATTTGCAAATTAATAGTAATACAAATATTCAAGTCCTATTAAATACCACCAGTTTTTCCCTAGCCCAAATTCAATCCGAAGGAGAGACTGAAGATAATTTAGCTCTCTGGAAACAGTTAAATATTCCTGTACTTCAAGTGATTTTTAGTAGCGGAACTCAGGAACAATGGGAAAACTCGTTTCAAGGTTTAAGTCCCCGTGATGTGGCCATGAATGTGGCGTTGCCTGAAGTAGATGGACGCATTATTACCAGAGCCATTTCCTTTAAGGCGATCACGACTTGGAATGAGCCTTTAGAAACCAATGTTGTCACCTATCAACCCCAACTGGATCGGGTTAATTTTGTTGCCGATTTAACCGCTCATTTGTGTCAGTTAAAAAATACACTAATATCAGATAAAAAAATTGCCATTATTTTAGCCAACTATCCCAATAAAGATGGTCGTTTAGCCAATGGCGTGGGATTAGATACGCCTGCAAGTTGCATCAAAATTTTAGAAGCTTTAAAAGCAGCAGGATATTATTTAGAAAATGAACCCAAAAACCCTGAGGAATTAATTGAACGTTTAACTCAAGGAGTAACAAACGATTTAGAAAACCGAGAATTGCGCCAAGTTTATCAATCCTTATCTTTACATGAATATCACCAATATTTTGCAAGTTTACCTATTACGGTTCAATCTGCCATTAATGAACGTTGGCAGGATTATTTTAAAGATAAAATTTTCAGCGAACAATTAACAGAGCTTCTCATTGCAGGAATTCAATGCGGCAATATTTTCATCGGCATTCAACCCTCACGAGGTTATGATCTTGACCCCAGCTTAAATTACCACGCCCCCGATTTAGAACCCACCCCTGAATATTTAGCCTTTTATTATTGGTTACGGGAAAAATTTCAAACTTCAGCCATTATTCATTTAGGAAAACACGGAAACTTAGAATGGCTACCTGGAAAAAGTTTAGCGTTATCGAATCAGTGTTACCCCGAAATTGCCTTAAATGCTATTCCTAATTTTTACCCCTTTATTGTTAATGATCCAGGGGAAGGTTCCCAAGCAAAACGTCGTTCCCATGCGGTGATTTTAGACCATTTAACGCCGCCTTTAACCCGTGCTGAACTCTATGGAGATTTACAAAAATTAGAAAACTTAATTGATGAATATTATGAAGCCCAATCTCTCGATCCAACTCGTTTAAAACCCATCAGCGATCGCCTAACGGAATTAATCACAAAAACTGAATTACACCAAGATTTAGGCATTGATATCACCCAGAAAGAAAGTATTGCCCAATTTCTCAATATTGCCGATGGTTATCTCTGTGAACTCAAAGAAGCTCAAATTCGCGATGGCTTACATATTTTCGGAGAATGCCCCCAAGGTACGCAACTGCGGGATTTAATTCTCGCGATCGCCCGTTCCCCAGGCTTTAACCGATTAGGCTTAACGCAGGCATTGGCACAGGATTTAAACCTCGATTTTAATCCCCTAACTACGCCCTACAATGATCCCTTCATTTGTCCCGATATTCCTTTTACCCAACTCGCAGAACCCCTCAAAAAATCTCGAATCGTAGGGGACGCGATCGCGGTTTTAGAAAACTATAGCCAACAATTAATCGAAACCTTACTGGATACAACGCATCAGAATTCCAGTTTCCCTCCTTATCAAGGGAAGCTAGGGGGGATCAACCTACCCGCAACGCAAAAAATTCTGCAATGGATTCAAACCAGCCTTTTACCCTCTCTTCAACAAACCACCCAAGAAATTACGAACTTACTCAAAGGCTTAAACGGCCAATACGTTCCCAGTGGAGCATCGGGCGCACCCACCAGGGGCAGACCTGAAGTATTACCCACAGGGCGAAACTTTTACTCCGTTGATATCCGAGCCATTCCCACCGAAACTGCCTGGGATGTGGGACGCAAGGCCGCTGAAGCCTTAATTGAACGTTATACCCAGGATCACGGGGACTATCCCAAAACCCTTGCTATTTCTATCTGGGGAACCTCTACCATGCGGACAGGGGGAGATGATTTAGCGCAAGTGCTGGCCTTATTAGGGGTTCGACCCATTTGGGATGGCCCATCGCGGCGAGTGGTGGATTTTGAAATTTTGCCTGTGTCAGTCTTAGGACGGCCCAGAGTTGATGTGACCGTGCGAATTTCAGGCTTTTTCCGTGATAGCTTTCCCAATTTATTACACCTATTAAATAGTGCAATTAAAGCGGTTTCTGATTTAGACGAAGATCCCGAATTAAACCCGTTAGCCGCTAAAGTCAGCACTGAAACCCAATTTTGGCAAACTCAAGGCTTATCAGTTGAACAAGCAGAAAACCGAGCGAGATACCGAATCTTTGGATCAAAACCAGGGGCTTACGGGGCAGGATTGCAGGGCTTAATCGAATCTCAAAACTGGCAAACCGATCAGGATTTAGCCCAAGCGTATATTAATTGGAGTTGCTATGCTTATGACCAAAATGGTGTAGGTCATGGTGTTCCTGAAGCCTTTGAAGAACGCTTAAAGCAGTTGGATATTGTTCTACATAATCAGGATAATCGAGAACATGATTTGCTGGATTCCGATGATTACTATCAATTTCAAGGGGGCTTAAGTGTGGCGGTGCGGGCGTTAACAGGAAAGAACCCTAAACTTTATTTCGGGGATAATGCCGTTCCTGAAAACCCGAAAGTTAAATTATTAACCGAAGAAATTAAGAAAGTTTATCGATCGCGGGTGATTAACCCCAAATGGATCGAAGGCGTGATGCGACACGGTTATAAAGGAGCCTTTGAAATGGCCGCAACCGTAGATTATTTATTTGCCTACGATGCAACGGCCCACTGTGTCGAAGATTTTATCTATCAAGGCGTAGCAGAGGCTTATTTATTAGATGAAAAAGTCCAGAATTTTATTCAAGCTAAAAATCCTTGGGCATTGCGGGATATGGCAGAACGATTATTAGAAGCAAATCAACGGGGCTTATGGCGATCGCCGAATCCCAAAATACTGGATCAACTACGAGAAATTGCCCACCAAGCAGAAGGGATTATTGAAAATATTTAGCCAAAAACTAGAATAACAATACGGCTCAATTGCAGGAGATCATCGATATGAATGCAACGTTAGAATTCACAGAAGAAAATCCCTTAATTATCCAATTAACGCCTGCATTAAACCTTAGCGACGAGCAATTTTTTGATCTTTGCCAGAATAATCGTCAATATCGTTTTGAACGAACTGCCAAAGGAGAACTGATCATCATGTCCCCAACGGGTAGCGAAACAGGGAACCGCAATGTTAAATTAACACAACAACTTGCCAATTGGACAGATGAGGATGGTAGGGGCATTAATTTTGATTCATCGACAGGATTCAAATTACCCAATGGCTCGGATCTCTCTCCTGATGCCGCTTGGATGACTTTAGAAAAATGGGACGCGATCGCACCAGAGCAAAAAGTTAAATTTGCGCCCGTTTGCCCCGATTTTGTCGTAGAACTACGCTCAGCTACCGATGCCCTAAAACCCTTACAGGAAAAAATGGAGGAATATTTGCAAAATGGGGCAAGTTTAGGCTGGTTAATTGATCGTAAATATTGCCAAGTTTATATTTATCGACCCGATCAGCCCGTTGAATGTTTGGAAAATAGTTAAAGGGGAAGGATTAGCTTCCGGCTTTAATCTAAATATGACAAAAATTTGGTAAAAATATTTTAAAACCCAAGATTTTAGCCATATTTAAAATATATTCTGATGGGTGTCGTTGTTAAACTTTCTAAGATAACCAGAACAATTGAAGCGTTACGCTTTACCCACTAAGAACTTCCATTTATCAGGTTCAAAGGACTCTCCTTTTAGCATTCGGTTCCAATAGAGCCAAGGCAGAACATGGCGTTTCACCATCCACATACTCCACCGTTCTTGGGTGGGGTCAAAGGGAAAGCTGGATTTGGGTTTACTGTCATAGTCAAACTCAGCCATGATGGTTTTACCATAACCCGTCACCAACGGACAGCAGGTATAGCCGCCATACTGAGCCTCTAAGGAACGCGATCGCAGTAAGGCCAATAAATTTTGAGCCACCACAGGAGCCTGTTTCCGAATCGCCGCCGCCGTCCGAGACGTGGGCAAAGAAGACGCATCTCCTAAGCTAAAGACATTGGGATAAACGTTATGTTGCAGGGTGAATTTATTGACATCAACCCAACCCTTACTGGGCCCTTCTTTCCCTGCTAAGGGACTGGATTTAATAAAATCAGGTGGACTCATGGGCGGCGCAACATGGAGCAAATCATAATGAACGCTAATTTCTTGAACACCCGCATCAGTCGTAACATCAAAAATCGCTTCTTTGCTATCGGCTTTAATTTCTTTAAGATTGTGTTTATAGTTGACTTCAATCCCTTTATTCGCAGCAATTTTTTCTAAGGATTCACAATAGCCAGGAATTCCAAAAATTTTAGCAACGGCGACTTCATAGATAATTTTGGTCTGATTTCTCACCCCATTTTTACGGAAAGCTTCATCGGCTAAATACATAATTTTTTGGGGCGCACCTGCACATTTAATGGGGGTTGCAGGGAAGGTAAAAACGGCATTTCCGCCTTTAAAGTTATTGATTAATTCCCAAGTATAGGGCGCGTAACGTTTATCGTAATTACTGGTAACGCCATTTTTTCCTAAGGCTTCGGGTAAACCTTTGATTAAATTCCAATCAATTTGAATACCAGGGCAAACAATTAAGTAATCGTAGGTTAAATTGCGCCCATCTTGGGTTTTGACCGAATTTTGCTCAGGGTTGAATTCAGTAACGGTAGTTTTGATCCAACTCGCTCCTGTGGGAATGCAATCTTGTTCATCCCGAATGGTGTCTTCGAGTTTATAAACCCCTCCTCCCACCAGCGTCCAAGCAGGTTGATAGTAATGTTTATCCGACGGTTCAATAATGGCAATATCGAGGGTTGAGTCTTGTTTGAGGAGTTGAGCCGTAACGGTAATGCCTGCCGCGCCGCCACCAATAACCAGAATTTGATAGTGATTTTTAATCGAAGTGCCCATAGCTTGAGGAGAGAGTCAGTTTCAGAATTAACGAATGCTGACTCAAGATAACGCAACTATTGAGATTTATTCTATTTCGTTTATAAAAATTTAAACCCTGAAGGGATTACTATTTGTTATAAACTTCGACAAGCTGCTGAGATTTAATCCAATAATCAGCATAGGCGATCGCGTCTTCAACCGTTTTCACTTTACTTTCAATTTGGGCAATTTGCACCTCCGTTAATAAGCGTCCAATTAAAGGGCTGGGTTTGAGGCTTAATTTTTGGATTAAGTCATTCCCTGTAATCAAGAGTTGGGGATGGGCAACGGGATCAACGGGATTGAGGTAACGGTTTAAAAGAAAATGAATGGTTCCTAGATCAAATTGATTGGCTAGGGCAAACAACACCAAAATGGGAAAGTATTTACCCACTTCCAAAAAGAGGAAATATTGCGATCGCAGATTAATTGTTAAATCGTCTTGCGATAACAGGGATAGAGATTTGAGAATCGCAATCACTGCGCGGGTTTCCTGCCGAGAATATTTGAGATTATCTAGCTCTAATTCGGCAATTTCTAACAAAGGAGAAACTAAACAAGCTAATTTAGCCGTTTGTACGCCTTTTTTGTCTAAGGCTTGTAGGAAACGGGATACCTCCTCTGGGGTTAAAGTCGCCTTGAGAGTCGCGATCGCTTGATCCACCCGACTAGCCTGTTCAATTTTTTCTAAGGTGGCTTGCTTAAACCAGGGCGTTAATAATCCATCTTGCCAAGCGGCTAATAACCAGTTATTGCCTTGGGGATTAGCTAACAGGTAACTTAATTCAGATTGCACCCGTTCCGCCGCTACTTGACCCAATAAACTGGCTAGTTGACGAATCGTGTCTCTGGTGTCGGGATCAATTTGGAAAAATAACTGAGCCGCTTGACGATAGGCCCGCAATAAACGCAGGGGATCATCCGCTAAATTTTCGGCCGCAACCATTTTTAACACCCCTCTTTGCAAGTCAGCACTGCCATTGAGGGGATCAATTAACTTTTCTTGAAGCAAGTTGTAGGCGATCGCGTTAATGGTAAAGTCTCGCCGTTGTAGGTCGGCTTCCAAACAATTGCCTTCCTGTAGAGCAAAATCTACCGTTGCTTGGGGAAAAACAACCCTGGCAATTTGACGGGCTTTATCTAAAACAACAAAACCTGCTTTATATTTTTCGGCGATCACTTTGGCTGTTTCAATGGCTGCACAAGGTAGAACGAAATCCCAATCTAGATATTCCCGTTTCCGCCCTAATAAGGCATCCCGAACCGCACCGCCGACTAAGCAAGCATCTGTGGGTAATAATGCCAAATCAAAGGGTAATTGGGAACGAAGATTCGATAATTGGGATACCAAAGACAACATAGGATAGGTTAATAAAAATTCAATCTGGGAGATGACCCAGAATCAAGGGGTCTAAGTTAGAGTAACAAATAAGGAATTCTCTACGTTTCTCAACTCTAAAGGCCATGTGTATTTGTGTAAACTGCCATTACGTTGATCGTTGTGCGACTTACCACGTAGTTGAACATCAGCACCAACAACCCCATTTGACGGAATCGCCTGACTTTGAGCCGATAGAACCGAGCATTAATGTTAACATTCGTCCTAAAACTGATTATATCGAAATGGAATGGGATGTCGTAGGTTGCCAGAGTTTTCGACAAGATACGGGACGTTGGGCAAGATTACGCCCAGGCGAAGCTATTCCAACTTAAAGCATTTTTGAAAAGCCCCCCTAGCCCCCCAATGTTGGGGGAAATCTTTTAAAGTCCCCCAGTATTGGGGGATTTAGGGGGCAAAATGAAACTTTGCAAACAGGTTCTAAGTTTCACATAAAATATAAATGCAAAAAAAGGACGGTAATTCCATAAAGTTAAAGGCTGAAATTGAATCTGAGCGAGAAACGGCCTATTTGCTTAGCAGTCTAACCATGAAAGAAAGAATTTTAGCTTCTAAAAATCGCTCAGATGGCATGACACTTGAGGAAGTCTGTGAAAAACTTGGAATTTAATTCAGCCTTTCAGTTTAAAACTTTTGTCAATTGACAGTGAGAAGCGATCGCGTCAAGATAGATAATGATGCGTAAATTTTTGTAAAGCTGGTTTTTAATGTCCTTAGAGTTCTTATCGGTTGATTACATTCAAGAAATTGCACGTCAATACGGTTATTGGGCTGTTTTCATCGGTATTGCTCTAGAAAACACAGGAATTCCTTTACCAGGTGAAACCTTAACCATTGTAGGGGGCTTTTTAGCAGGTAGCGGAGAACTCAATTACTGGCTTGTCTTATTAACCGTCACGACAGGAGCCGTCTTAGGGGATAACTTCGGTTACTGGATTGGGCGTTTAGGTGGTTGGTCTTTTTTGGTAAAAGCGGGTCAACTTTTTAAAATTCCTGAACATAAGCTGGAAGTTGCTCGACGCTATTTTAGTAAAAATGCAGCTAAGGCTGTCTTCTTTGGGCGTTTTGTAACTTTATTGCGGGTTTTTGCAGGGCCAATGGCGGGAATTGTGCAAATGCCCTATTCTGAATTTTTACTCTGTAATCTGGGTGGTGCTACGCTCTGGGCCAGTGTTACGGTAACGCTTTCTTTTTTCCTCGGTCGTTTGATGCCCCTAGAACAAGTTCTGGCTTTACTGGCTAAGTTTGGCTTGATTATTCTCATTGCAGTCGTGATTTCTGCTGTCGCTTTAGCTTGGGTAGAATTTTCTAAAGCTAAAGTAGAAATTAATGAGTAATTTTAATAATCAGAAAAAAACTGTTGAATCATTCGCTGGGCTTGAGATCCATAACTTCCCCCAAACAGATTAAAGTGGTTAAGGATGTGGTAGAGATTATATAAGGTTTTCCGTTGGGGATAGCCTTCATCTAAGGGGAAGACTTCCTTATAACCCCGATAAAATGCAGCAGGAAATCCGCCAAATAATTCGGTCATGGCAATATCGACTTCGCGATCGCCCCAGTAAGTCGCTGGATCGAAAATAATTGGCTCCCCTGTTCTTAACATTCCCGAATTCCCTGACCATAAATCTCCATGAACTAAGGACGGTTGAGGCTTTCTATCGGCTAAATAGTCGCGTGTCTTTTCAATAATTTCTTGAAGATTGCCAAAATTCCCCCCTTTACGTTGAGCGAGTTTTAATTGATAACCAATGCGATGCTCTGCAAAAAAATCTGCCCAATGATCTGTCCAAGGGTTAATCTGGGGCGTAGAACCAATGGTATTATCGCGATCCCAACCAAATTGCGTTGACCCGGAATGACGGTGCATTGCCGCTAATTTTCGTCCCATTTCTGCCCATCCCTCAGCCGTTCCGCCGCCCATCTCCAGGTTCTCTAAAACCAGATAGCAGGAACGTTCCGCAATACCCCAACAAATTACCTGCGGAACTCGAATGGTATGGGTCGCCCCCATTTGCTGCAATCCCAAGGCTTCAGCCGCAAACATTTCCTGTTGCGATGCCTGATTGATTTTGACAAAGTAGCTTAATCCATTCCCCGACACCGTATAACCTTGATTAATACAACCCCCACTGACAGAATGTTTCTGTTCAATGTCAAAGGGTTGCTGAATGACTCGGCTAATTTGTTGCGCGATCGCTGTCCACATGGGGCATTCTCCCAAAACGTTCTCCTGTTATCCTACATTCTCCCTAAATTTTGAGAACTTATCCCAAAAAAATAGGGGCCTCATTACGTGCCCCAAAATTATAATTATTAATTGTTGATTATCAATTAATTAATGCGTCTGCAAGGGATCGGCAATATATTGGAAATTGGGTTCCGAATTCCAAGGGCCGCGCTCATCTTGCCCATTTTGAGACAGATTGTAGTAAATATTCACAGTACTATCGGGAGGCACGTTGCCAAATAGGGGATCGGTTAATTTACCCAATGAATCCAAGGCCTGCATAAACATTTCGGTATGAGAAATCTCCCGTGTCAGCAAATAAACCAGCGATCGCTTTGTCCCTGGATCAGGTGCCATTTTTACTAACTCCTCATAGGTTTGACGCGCACCGCCTTCAGCCCCGATATTTGCCCGCAAATCACGCACTAAATCCCCTCCTTCATTAACATAGGCCGCTGTCCAAGCTTGACCTTGACTATCTAATAGGTGGGGGCCAATCCCACGAACCGCAAACAAGGTACTTTTATAAGCATCGGTCTGATCTGTATTTTTCGTATGGGCTTCAATAAGTTTGCCAACCACTTCTAGATGGCTAAATTCTTCAATGGCAATATCCTGTAACATATCGCGGATGCCAGGATGCTCACAGTGAAACGATTGTGTCCAATATTGCAAGGCTGCCGTTAATTCTCCCGTTGCGCCGCCAAATTGCTCTAATAATAGCTGAGCAAATTTCGGATTAGGTTGATCCACTTTAACCGTCTGAATCGTTTCTTTCTTATGAAAAAACATGATTTTATTGTCCTTTTTTAGCCTAGATAAGCATTAACTTAGGCATCTAAAAATCTTATTTAATGCCCCATTGCTAAACCAGGTTAAAGTGTTAATTTCATAAGAGCTTCGTACTCAAGACAGAGATAAAAATTAGCAAACAAGCTCTGCTATTGATGCCTGATAACTCCGATTGAAGTAATATTTTTCCTTGAAAAAAATGGTTATTTTTCTTGATAACCACTTGCATAATCCATGACACAAACAATACGAAATTTTGGGTGAGGGCCACAGGCAACGCCAATCACTCGCCAAGCAGGATTAAAAATATTGCTTCGGTGTCCCCGATCCAGAACGCCATCATCAATAATCAATTGCATCACCACTTGCTGAGCCGTATCAGGCCCATAACTGATATTTTCTCCCATTGCCCGTTGCCAGCGTCCATAACGATTAAGCCGCTCAGAAGGCGTACTACCATTACTACTATTGTGTCCCGTTTGTCCTGTTTTCCCCTGATCCCGAACGTGATCTTTTGCAGCTAAAGACATTCCTTTAGATGGACTTAAGGTTGAAACAGGAGCTGTCTTTTTTAATACTTGGATAGCTTCATTGACAGGCTTAATTCCTTCTTGAGTATTTAAATATGTCCTGTTGCCAATATAAACTTGCTTCCCTTTAAACTGTTTTTTCCATTTTTCTAGTAATTCAAGATAACTCCGAGGGTTCGCTCTAACCTTATTGGTTTCTGCCACAATTCCTCTTTCTATGGCACTTAAATAGGAGGGAGAATTTGCTTGGGTCGGGGAAATGATAAACGATAAAAAAGAAAGGTTAATAACGGCAATAAGTTTCAATGGAATTTTAGCCATCGTTAATAAAATTGATTGAGAAAGAGATTCTGTTATAGCATTATTCCTTTAGTCTTAAATATCAGCGATCGCGTTTCTTGATAATCAAAATAAAAAATAATCTGTTGATTTATTGGTATCGCTTGATTACTGTGAATTAAATAGGGAGTTGTCATGATGAATTTAGAGCAAATTGCCCAAGACATTCAACACTTAACCCAAGGGGAAACGATCGCGATCGCGTTAGCAGAATCGGACGGACAAATCATGCACTATGCCGTCGCCATTGGGAAACATGCTCACTTTATAGAAGGAAAACGAGGAGAAACCGCTAAAACAGGGCTATGTGGGGTAGCAGCCAGCGAAGGACAATCTGTTCTGGTTTGTGAGACTTTGGGAGATAACCGAGTCAGACAAGACATGGCAGAAGCTCTAGGAATTAAAACCGCCTTAGCCGTTCCTGTGTATCGAGACGGTCAATTGTTTTGCGTCTTAATGGTGTTAAATCGTCTTGATGGCCAATCCTTTACAGCAGAAGATGAAAAACGCTTAGTAGATTATGCCGAACAATTAACTAACTGAAGATTTTACTAAAGGAATAAATTCGGTGTTGAAAAGTTGAGCATTTGCCATACTTAAAGGAAAAGGAGCAACAATCATGCATACCCTAGAAGCCTGTCAAACAATTCTAGAAACTGGCAAAAGCACGACGGATGAAGCGTTACAGTTATTCGACATTCTTGAGCCTGTTAATTTAGATTTCATGTTAGGCCGTTGGTGCGGTTCCGAATTACAGACCAATCACCCGATGAATGGGTTACTGGAAATTGCCAACTGGTATGGGAAAGAATTTGTTAATCCTGAGACTGTCCATCCTTTACTCTTTTTAGATAACAACGGAAAAATTTTTAAAGTTGCCCCAAAAGCCAATTTAATGAAATGGATGTTACAGGTTCCGATTCCCCGAAATGCTTCTTTAAAACCCATCTTAAGTTTCACCAATACCTTTTTAAAAACCGAAGATAGCCAGGCTCGACTCCGTATGATGGAATGTCGAGGAGTCGTTACCGCTACCATGATTTACGACTATTTACCCATCAACGACTCATTTAAAAAAATTGATGAGAATACAGTATTAGGCATCATGGATTATAAGCAATTAGCCCAACCTTTCTTTTTTATTCTTAAACGAGAAGTCTAGCCGCTAAAGTTGGTGGCATCCGAGAAGCAGACACAACAGTAGAAATACACTTTAAATTATAAAATTTATTTTTGTTATCCGTAAAAACTCCTAAAATCGTAACAAGCATACCAGAAGCTTAAGCCATAGATAGATAGATTAATCTATTAACACTAGACCCCAATTTTTGGTTCAGGTTGAATCACTAGCTATTTCCGTCTAGTGCCGTCCTGTACTTTGGCAAAATTTAGGAGTGATTAATCCGTCATGACTTTAAGACCATCTAGTCTTTCTCGTCGTCAGATCCTACGAGGGGTTTTGGCTACTACGGCTTTTGGAATAACCACGAAATTTGGCACAGGCTGTACCTCTGCTAAGGACAATACAGCGACACCGACCTCGGCGAATTCTCCCAGTGGTTCTGGGGAAGATATGGTGATTGGGTTTATCTACGTTGGGCCAAAGGACGATTTTGGTTATAATCAGGCCCACGCTGAAGCCGCCGCTAATTTGGCGAAACTCCCAGGCATTAAAATTGTTGAACAGGCAAGTGTTCCTGAAACGACGGAAGTACAAGAAGCCATGCGGAGTATGATCGAGCAGGATGGAGCTAAAATCCTGTTCCCGACTTCTTTTGGATATTACGATCCCCATATTTTAAAAATGGCCGAGGAATTCCCAGAAGTACAATTCTTTCACTGCGGGGGATTGTATAAAGATGGAGTGCATCCCAAAAATGTGGGCAGTTACTTCGGTTATATTGACGAAGCCCAATACATTGCAGGCATTATTGCAGGCCACACCACGAAATCGAATAAATTAGGCTTTATCGCCGCCAAGCCCATCCCCCAGGTGCTGCGTAATATCAACAGTTTTACGCTTGGGGCAAAAAGTGTTAATCCCAAGGTAACGACCCAGGTTGTCTTTACAGGCGATTGGGCCGAACCTGTTAAAGAAGCATCATCGGCGAATAGCATGGCGGATCAAGGCATTGATGTCATTACCTGCCATGTAGATAGCCCCAAAGTGATTATGGAAACGGCTGAAAAACGAGGCATTTACTGTTCGGGTTACCATGCCAATCAAGCGTCTTTGGCCTCAAAAGGTTACTTAACGGGTGCAGAATGGGATTGGACGAGTGTTTATACTAATTACTTGGATGCGATTAAATCAGGTAAAACTTTGATGAATGGCGGCATTCCCCACTTGGTTCGGGGGGGATTTCAAGATAAATTCATTAAATTATCTCCCTATTCCAGCGTTGTCAGTGAAAAGGCAAAAAAAGATGCTGACGCGATCAAAGCCAAGTTTATGGACGGCTCAATGGTAATTTACGAGGGAGAAATTAAAGATAATACAGGGAAGTCCGTTATTGCGGCGGGTAAAACGTATAAACAAAAAGATCCCGCGTTAGAAGGCATGAATTGGCTGGTCGAAGGCGTAATCGGCAGTACGGGTTGATGATATGGATGCTCTAACCTTTCCTAAAGGCATTAATTGGCGCAAAAACTCAGAATTTATTGCAATTCCCATTGCGGCAATTTTGATCGCGTTGCTCATTTTTGGCGTTTTTTGCTCATTTGCAGGGGCAAATCCTTTTGGGGTTTATGCTTCGATTTATAAAGCCGCCTTTGGCAAATGGACTTCTTTTCAAAATACGTTAATTCGTGCTTCTCCTTTGATGCTCAGTGCCCTCTGTACCATTCTGCCTGCTCGTCTGGGTTTGGTCATTATTGGGAATGAGGGAGCCATTGTGATGGGAGGATTGGGGGCCGTTTCCGTTGGTTTAGCGATCGCGTCTGCTCCACCAACAATTGTACAAATTGCCATGGCCTTGGGCGGAATGATTGCAGGAGGCATTTGGATCGCAATTTCGGGTGCATTACGGCATTATCGCGGCGTGAATGAAACCATTAGTAGTTTGTTGATGAACTATATCGCGATCGCCATTTTGAATCATTTAGTTAATGGCCCGATGCGAGATCCCAGTTCTTTGAATAAGCCCTCTACCTACCCCATTATTGATACGAATATGTTGGGGACAATCCCTGGAACGCGAGTCCATTACGGACTGATTTATGGATTAGTTGCCTGCATCATTGCCTACGTTTTAATCCAACGGACGACCTTCGGTTTTGCGGCCCGTACTGCTGGGGGGAATATTCGGGCTGCCCGTTTAGCAGGACTTCCTGTAGGTCAATTAACCACCATTATCTGTTTTCTTGCGGGTTCCTGTGCAGGGTTAGCAGGGATGGTGGAAGTGGCCGCCGTTCATGGTCGAGCGAACGAATCTTTAAATGCTAATTACGGATATGGTGGTGTTTTAGTGGCTTTTGTAGCTCGTCAGAATCCCCTAGCTGCCGTTCTCGTCTCCGTTCTCTTTGGTGGCGTGCTGGCCAGTGGCGGAATTTTACAGCGGGAACATGGTTTACCCGATGCAACGGTCATGGTTTTTCAAGGAATTATGTTCCTAGTTATTCTTTACAGTGAAACTTTTTACGGAAGATTGGCAATTTTTAAAGAAAAAGAATCAAATCTAAACCGAAATCGGCAGACAGCTTCAGTTTAAAAAATTTATCAATACGCTTAGAGGGAATAACAACGATGGCGACAGAGACGATTGGTTGGTGGGGAGTTCCTTTGGGAATTCTGGCAGGAACGATTCGGGGTAGTGCCCCTTTTCTGTTTGTTAGTTTAGGAGAGTGTCTGACGGAAAAAAGCGGCAAAATCAACTTGGGGTTAGAAGGATCGCTACTATTCGGTGCGATGAGTGCCTATGCCATCTCCTATCTTACGGGATCGCCTTGGGTTGGCGTTTTAGTGGCGGGACTGGCTGGTATGGTCTTGGGGGCCATTCATGGTTGGTTATGCCAACAGCCCAGAGTGAGTGATTTCGCCTTGGGGATTGCTATGTTTATTTTTGGCGGAGGATTAGCGTTTTTTCTGGGAAAACCCTTTATTAAACCCGTTGCTCCCCAGTTGCCTGCTATTTCTCTCGCTGACTGGAGTTCGATTCCTGCGGTTCAATCGGCTTTTAAAATATGTCCTCTATTCTTAGTGGGCATCGCGATCGCGTTTTTGATGCAATGGTTCTTTAAATCGACTCGTTGGGGGCTATACGTGCGAGCCGTTGGGGATAGTCCTGATGCAGCTAGGGCAATGGGGATCTCAATTTTTAAAGTACGGATGCTGAGTATTGTGGCAGGTAGTTTTTTAGCAGGTATTGGCGGGGCCTATCTTTCGCTGTATTACCCAGGCAGTTGGACAGAACGCATTTCCAGTGGACAGGGGTTAATGGCGATCGCGCTGGTGATTTTTGCCCGTTGGAATCCCATTCAATGCCTTTATGCCTCTCTGTTATTTGGCGGGGCACAGGCTATTGGGCCAGCCTTGCAAGCAGTGGGTTACGATGCCTACTACTATCTTTTCAATGCCTCTCCTTATATCCTGACTTTAGTAATTATGATCATTACCTGTTCTCCTAAACGCACCTTATCAGGTCTGCCTGGCGCAATTGGTAGTAATAATTAGTAAATTTTAGTTAACTTTAAATCATGACAAAAACAGTAGAATTAGCCGTTAATGGCGGCCTAATGCGGGGATTTGCAGATAATAAAAATCTTTTGTTAGTTAACGCAACCTTTGTACGAGAAGCGCGCACCGAACCTGTTTATCGATTCTTTTCCATCGGCGATCGCCATCCTGCCATGTTACGGGTCAAAGAAGGCGGCGTTTCCATTGCGGTTGAAATTTGGGCTATTCCCGTCGAAGGCTTTGCTACAGTTTTACAACTTGAACCCCCAGGGCTTTGTATCGGGAAAGTTCGCTTAGAAGATGGGCAAGAAGTGTTAGGTGTTTTGGGTGAATCCATCCTCTGTGAAGACCACAAAGAAATCACCGAATACGGCAGTTGGCGAGACTATACAGGCAATAAGCTTTAATTTTATTCATTTTCGTTAGGAAAATTAAACCAATGACCCTTTATGTAAAATCTAGCCCCTATCCCTACCCCTACAATGGCGATTTGCGACCCGAAAATACAGCACTCATTATTATTGATATGCAAACCGATTTCTGTGGTGTCGGTGGCTACGTCGATAAGATGGGCTATGATTTATCCCTAACCCGTGCGCCCATTGACCCCATTGCGAAAGTTTTAAAAGTTTTTCGGGAAAAAGGCTTTTTTATCATCCATACCCGTGAAGGTCATCGCCCTGACCTATCCGATCTCCCTGCCAATAAACGCTGGCGGAGTCAACGCATTGGCGCAGGCATTGGCGATCCTGGCCCCTGTGGCAAAATTTTAGTACGAGGAGAAGCAGGCTGGGAAATTATTCCTGAACTCGCGCCCTTACCTGGGGAAGTAATTATCGATAAACCAGGCAAAGGCTCTTTTTATGCCACCGATTTAGATCTAATTCTCAAACGAAACCAAATTGATAACATTATCCTGACAGGCATTACCACCGATGTCTGTGTGCATACCACCATGCGAGATGCCAACGATCGCGGCTATGAATGTTTACTGCTGTCCGATTGTACAGGCGCAACGGATTACGGCAACTACTTAGCCGCTTTAAAAATGATCGAAATGCAAGGCGGAGTTTTCGGGGCTATTGCAAATTCGACCGCATTATTGGACGCGATCGCGGCTCTTTAAAACTTAACCGATTATGTCTACCTTACTGGTAAAGAATATTCATACCCTCGCTACGATGGATGCTCAACGGCGAGAGAGCCAGAATGCGGCCCTATTGGTGCGCGATAACGTGATTGAATCCGTTGGAACCACAGCAGACTTACCCGATACAGCCGATGAAGTCTTAGATTTACAGGGAAAATATGTTATTTTCCCAGGGCTAGTAAATACCCATCATCACTTTTACCAGACCCTTACCCGTGTTATTCCTGCGGCCCAGAATTGTGATCTATTTCAGTGGCTTAAAACCCTTTACCCCATTTGGGCAAATTTAACGCCTGAATCCGTTTATGTGAGTGCCCAGATAGCCGCGGCAGAGTTAATGTTATCGGGTTGTACAACTGCCAGCGATCATCTCTATCTTTATCCCAATAGTTGCCGCTTGGATGATGAAATTGCTGCTATTCAAGACATCGGACTCAGATTTCATGCCTGTCGAGGCAGTATGAGCGTAGGGGAAAGTCTGGGCGGATTACCACCTGATGTGGTTGTTGAAAAAGAGGTTGATATTTTAAACGATAGTCAGCGATTGATTGAGCAATATCACGACAATAATCGCTATTCCATGTTGAGGATGACGCTTGCCCCCTGTTCGCCTTTTTCGGTGTCGAGGGATTTGATGAAAGAATCAGCTAAATTAGCTCGCTCCTATGCAGGTGTTCGTTTACATACCCATTTAGCAGAAAATCAATCGGATATCGACTACAGCTTGGCTGTTTTTGGAATGAAACCTGTGGAATATGCCGAATCTGTAGATTGGCTGGGTAAAGATGTTTGGCACGCCCATTGCGTCAAGTTGGATGAACCTTCCATTCGTCGCTTTGCAGAAACAGGAACAGGTGTTGCCCATTGTCCCTGTAGTAATATGCGGTTAGCCAGTGGTATGGCTCCCATTCGCCAAATGCTAGATTTTGGGGTTCCTGTCAGTTTAGGGGTTGATGGTTCAGCTTCCAATGATGGGTCAAATTTATTAAACGAAGCACGGGCGGCTTTTTTGATGGCACGGGTTCGGGAGCAAAACGCAGAGGCGATGACTGCCAGAGAAGCGTTAGAAATGGCAACCTTGGGCGGGGCTAAAGTTTTAGGACGGGATGATATTGGTTATCTTGCGCCTGGAATGTCAGCCGATTTTATTGCGATTAACTTAGAACGACCTGAATTGGCGGGTGCTCTACATGACGCGATCGCCGCTATTATTTTCTGCCAAGTGAACAGCGTAGATTATAGTTTTATCAATGGTCGTAAAGTAGTGGATAACGGACAATTAACCACCGTTGATTACCGAAATTTGGTCAAAAAACATAATCAGTTAGCTCGTCAACTCGTTAATTCCTAAACCCGCATTAACGAATTAAACCTAATTAACTCAAAAAAAGTAATCCTAAATACCAAATTATCGAGATATTTTTGCCAATGTTAGCTTATAGACCCCTGTTACGGCAAAAAAGCCATGCTCCAAACTCCCCCAGTTACAGAAATTAGCGATCAGCCCCCTGAACTTGAAGTGGTGAACATGAGTAAAATCTTCGGTTCTTTGGTCGCCCTGGATAATGTTTCTCTGAAAATGCAACCAGGAACGTTTCATGCTTTGTTAGGCGAGAACGGGGCAGGGAAAAGTACCCTCGTTAAGTGCATTATGGGTTTTTATACGCCCACGCATGGCGATGTTTTAATTAATAAGCGATCGCGAGAAATCAAAAATCCCCGTGATGCCCACCATTACGGAATTGGCATGGTCTATCAGCACTTTACCTCGGTTCCTGCCATGACTGTTGCGGAAAATTTGGTTCTCTCTCGCTACGACAGTAAAAATTTGATTAACTGGAAAACGGAATTAGAACAGTTAAGGGCTTTCATGGCCAAAGCTCCGTTTCAAGTCCCCTTAGACCGAACCATTAGTGAACTGGCGGCGGGACAAAAACAGAAGCTAGAAATTCTCAAGCAACTCTATCTAAATAGCAAAATTTTAATTTTAGATGAACCCACTTCTGTATTAACCCCTGGAGAAGCTGATGAAATTTTAGGGCTATTGCGGGAACAGGTCACAGACAAAAAGTTAAGCGTGTTAATGATTAGCCATAAGTTTCGTGAAGTGATGGCTTTTGCCGATGAAATTACGGTACTCCGCAAAGGGAAGTTTGCCGGTCATGGCAAGGTTAAAGATTTAACGGTCGAAGACATGGCAAGGATGATGTTGGGAGAAGAGAAAAAGAATTTCGATGAACAAATTGTTAAAAAAGCAATTACAAAAACGCCCAAACCTGTCCTAGAGACCTTAAACCTACATGGTAATAAAGACAATGGGTTAGAAGCCATTAGTGCAGTTACATTCCAAGTTTTCGGCGGTGAAATTGTGGGCATTGCTGGAGTTTCAGGCAACGGTCAACGGGAATTAGTTGAAATTCTCGCAGGGCAACGAGCCGCAACAGAAGGAGAAATTCGGATTAACGGTCAGGTCTATCGCTCAACTCGCCAAGAGATGTTTCAGCATCAAGTGTTTATTCTGCCTGAAGAACCTTTGCGAAATGCTTGTGTTCCCAATATGAGCGTTGCGGAAAATATGGCATTAAGAACTTTTGATCGTGCGCCGCAATCTAAGGGCGTTTGGTTAATTTTAAAAGCAATTCGGGAAATGGCAAGCGGATTAATTCAAACTTTTTCGGTGAAAACACCTTCTCCAGAAACCCCCATTAGTAATCTTTCGGGGGGCAATGTGCAACGGGCTGTTCTTGCTAGGGAATTATCCTCGCCTGATATTAAAGTGTTGATTGCTGCTAATCCCTGTTTTGGGTTGGATTTTGCGGCGGTGGAATTTATTCATCAACAGATCTTAGAAGCCAGAAATCGAGGGGTAGCGGTGTTATTGGTGAGCGAAGATCTAGATGAATTATTAAAGCTGTCGGATCGCATTATGGTGATGAGTGAAGGACGATTGGTGTACGAGAATGCAACCGAATCAGCCGATATTACGGTTATTGGTCAAAAAATGGCAGGACATTAATTGATGGTTACTATTGAAGCCCAACCCTACAATTACGAAATCCCCGATTTACAGAAAGTTGCGCTGATCATTATCGATATGCAGCGAGATTTTTTAGAAGAAGGGGGATTTGGAGCCGCTTTAGGAAATGATGTTAGCCAATTACGCTCCATTATTCCCACTGTTAAAACTTTGTTAGAAAGCTTTCGCCATCATCAATTATTGATTTTTCAAACCATAGAAGGCCATCAACCCGATCTGTCTGATTGCCCACCCTCGAAATTAAATCGAGGCAACGGTTCCCTAAAAATTGGCGATCGCAGCACGATGGGAAGAATTTTGATCTTAGGAGAATTGGGCAATCAAATTATTCCTGAATTAGAACCGTTACCCCATGAGATCGTCATTTCTAAACCAGGCAAAGGCGCATTCTATCAAACCGAGTTACAAGCCCATTTACAGGCTAAAGGCATTACTCACCTCATTTTTGCGGGTGTGACTACCGAAGTTTGTGTCCAGACAACCATGCGAGAAGCAAATGATCGCGGCTACGAATGTTTATTGGTAGAAGATGCAACTGCCAGTTACTTTCCCGAATTTAAGCAAGCAACCTTGGAAATGGTACGCGCTCAAGGCGGAATTGTCGGTTGGACGGCTTCTGCTGATAACGTGTTAGCTGCTTTAAGGTGATTGTTAAGAGAGTTGGACGGGATAGCCTGACTCAGTTCTATGATGAATAGAGATTAAGTTTATAACAATTGATTTAAATAAAATTGTAGATAAATTCAGTCTTATCCCCCCTAGCCCCCCTTCCAAAGGGGGGAAGTCGAAGGCGGGGGGATTTAATGAACATTGCCTTATTTAAATCAATATTAGGCAATGAATAGAGAAAAGGAGCAATGCTATCTATGGGTGGGGAATTTTCTACATTAATTACGAATCCTTGGGGTCTTGCTGTTCTGTTAAATAGCTTTTTGTTGGCGATCGCGTTTGTTGCGCCCAGGAAATTATTAACACCAATGGGTTATCTCCACGCTTGGGTATTGGGTGTAATCGTCTGGGGAACCTTGGGATGGCAGGGTTATGCCGTTGTCATGTTCTATTTTTTGTTTGGTTCAGCCGTTACCCGCATTGGCATTAAGCAAAAAGAAGCAGAAGGAATTGCCGAAAAACGCTCAGGACAACGGGGGCCAGAAAATGTTTGGGGATCGGCCTTTACCGCAGCCCTTTGTGCCTTATTAACTTTGTTGTTAGAACCGACTTGGCAGCCCTTGTTAATTCTGGGTTATGTGGCGAGTTTTAGTACCAAATTATCTGATACAACCGCCAGCGAAGTGGGGAAAGCCTACGGAAAACGGACATTTTTAATCACCACGCTACAACCTGTACCCAGAGGCACGGAAGGAGCCATCAGTTTAGAAGGAACGTTAGCAGGAATCGTTGGCTCGCTGTTAATTGCGGTGTTGGCTTGGGGATTGGGAATGATTGATCTTTATGGAGTCGGTTGGTGCGCGATCGCTGCGTTTATTGCCACCAATTTAGAAAGTGTGATTGGTGCGACCTTGCAAAGTCAATGGAACTGGTTAACCAACGAGGTCGTTAATGGTATTAATACCTTAATTGGAGCCGCGATCGCTATTGTGTTAGGAGCTTGGATTTAAAAAATGACTAAACGGATGTTTGTAACGGGAGGAACGGGATTTGTTGGAGCGAATCTCATTCGTCTATTGTTGGCAGAAGGTTATCAAGTCAGAGCCTTAATCCGTCCCCAAAGTTGTTTTGATAATCTCGAAGGCTTAGACATTGAATGGGTGAAAGGGGATTTAACTGATCCCAACTTAGCCGAGAAAATGGAGGGATGCGAAGGATTATTCCATGTGGCGGCGCACTATTCTCTGTGGCAAAAAGACCGCGATCAACTCTATCAAAGCAATGTTTTAGGAACCCGTAATATCCTAGCGGCGGCGAAAAAAGCAGGGATTGAACGTTGCATTTATACCAGTTCCGTTGCGGCCATTGGCTTAGATAAAACAGGCAAACCCGTCGATGAAACCTTTCAAAGCCCTGTAGAAAAATTGGTTGGAGAATACAAAAAATCGAAGTATTGGGCAGAGCAAGAGGCAGTGAAAGCGGCTAAATCAGGGCAAGACGTAGTAATTGTTAACCCTAGCACTCCCATCGGCCCTTGGGATATTAAACCGACTCCGACGGGCGATATTATTCTACGGTTTTTGCGGCGACAGATGCCTGCCTATGTGGAAACGGGGTTAAATCTGATTGATGTGCGGGATGTGGCTAAAGGACATTTATTAGCCTGGGAAAAAGGGAAAAGCGGCGATCGCTATATTCTGGGACATCAAAATGTGAGTCTGAAAAATATGTTGGAAATGCTGTCAGAAATCACAGGCTTACCCGCACCGAAAAATACGGTTCCTTTGTGGTTGCCCTTAACCGTTGCTTGGATTGATGAAAATGTCTTGGCGACCCTGGGTAAAACGCCCTCTGTCCCTTTAGATGGGGTCAAAATGTCGGCCCATCCTATGTATTACGATGCCAGCAAAGCCGTGCACGAATTAGGTTTACCCCAATCTCCTATTCAGCAAGCTTTGCAAGATTCCGTCGAGTGGTTTATTCAACAGAGTTATATAAAAGGCGATCGCTGATTGAACCAATCTAAAACCCGATTCCACGCCCACCATTGATCGGGATCGTTGGCTAAGCGTTGACCGACTTTGCTGCTGATGTAACCTACATGACCGCCATAACGAGTCACCATTAAATTTAGGGCTGAATTGGTTTTTCCAATCGCTTCTAATTCAGGTACTAATTGGGGATGAAACAAGGGATCATCGGCAGCGTAGATAATCAGTGTAGGCTTGCTTAAATAGGGTAAAAAGGGTAAGGCACTGCTGGCTTGGTAATACTCTGATACGGAAGCAAACCCTAAACGGGAAATCACCAATTCTTGATCAAAGCCCCAAATACTATCGGCTCGTTGAATGGCTTCTGGATCAATGTCTTGGGGATGAAATTGATGAAGCTGCCAAGCTAAACGTTGAAGCTGCTGACTAATGGCTTTTTCCATATACCGTCCTATCGGATGGGCCATTAAATAGCGCAAAGACCGTTCCGAATCTAAACTAGGACAAATGACTGCTCCCCCTGCAATCTCTGAGGACGTTAATCCGAAATTCGCTTCTAAGGCTTCGGCTTTTTTTATTCCCCATAACGCCAACTGTCCGCCCAAGGAATAACCTGTTAACCAAAAAGGTGCAGGGCATCCCAATGCTTTAGCTTGGGCGGCAATTCTGACAAAATCTTCCCCTTCGTATAGCCCATCTGAGGTTAAGGTCGGAGACAGTTCAGCCGTTTTCCCGTGGGCCCGCCAATCAAATAGCACAACGGCAAAGCCTTGGGCAAAAGCTTTTCGGCCTAGTAATCGCAGAAACCACTGATTATTTAAATCCCCTGTAATGCCATAGGTACCCACAATAGTTGCTTTGGGATTTTCGGGAATCGCCAACAAACCAAAAATGGGAACATCATCTGCACCCCGAAAAATATGTTCTTGATAGGTCGGTTCAGGGTGAGGGGTTGTTGGCTCCCAAGAACGACTAGCGCCCCAAACGCTATAGAGGGTCATTGCGACCCCGTTTTTTAACGGTAACGGCGGAATAAAGTTTGGAAACATGCTGGCGATACGGAACGAGTAGACTAACTGAGCCTCTCCATTCCTGAGATAAATAGAATTGTTAACCGAAAGACTTTTAACGTTACCTTTCTTAACAATCTATTGTATCGCGCTCAATTTAGTTATTGGTTTTAGTGGTTGCAGGCTTCGTTTCTTTTTTAGGAGGCTGATTCGCTGATTTTGTGTCTTGCTTTTTAGCTTTTTTAGGATCTTCTTTAGTATTTTTCTTTTTGTTTTCTTGCTCTTTGATTCCCATCGTGGTTTTAACTTGTTTAATGACTTTGTTCTCGTCAACGGGTTTAAAAGTTACCATTTTTTGTGAAGTAGCCAGGCCGTCTTTTTTCTTCACGGGCTTGTCTAGGAGTTTTTGGCTAGGGTTCACTTCAGGCTGAGATACGCCTTTTAAGGACTCTTCACCGAGTTTAAAACCTAAGAAACTGCTGCCTAAAGCAGTTAAGATCGCGATCGCGATTACCCAAGTCAACGGAGAACGGGGATCAAAATTAATATTTTTCAAAGAATTAGTAAGTTTATTTTTTAAGGAGTCAACGGAAAGAGTCTTCATCAGCAATAAAATTTAAAATATTTCAGAATATAGCATTAACGCTAGCATTGTGACATAGATAAGCGTAAAAAGGAAAGAAATGAAGGAACAAAAATTCTGATTTGAGCGTCCCACCTCAGCCAAGCGATTGAATGGCAAGACTTAGACTGTTTCAGGTTCTTTCGTTTGGCAATGATTATTTTTCAATCCGTAATCGTTGCGTTACCCAAACCATGCCATCGTAGCCAATGACAACGCCCGATAACCAGCGATCGCCGGGTTTAACAGGAGCTTTGGCCCGCTTAAATAATCCCCCCGCTTGCAACAGTTCCAATTCCAGATCCGCAGGAGCAAGATAATTTTCCCCATTAATCACTTGATTGAGAGCCGCCCCTGCAAATAGTTTGTTTCCTAACGGGTCTTTTAAAATGACATCAAAATCAAATTCTTGACCAGGACGAACAACTTCAGGCAGTTTGATATCCACTTCAGGTGGCTTTTGTCCCGATGTTAGGGTAATTTTTTCGTTTAAAATCTGTTGGCGGACTAATTTATCCCCTTGAATGGTTTGTTGAGAAAGAATGCTTCCTCTCAAGGTTGATTGCATGTCTTGGAATTTTCCCGTTCCTTCGATTTGAGTTTTGGTTTTGGCAATGATGCTATCCCCTTCTTTTTGCCAGGAGATGAGTTCTGTGGTGTATTTTAAATCGGGATACCGTTGCCACAGATCTTGTAGGCTTTTTTCTAGGGTTGTAAAGTTCAATCCGTCATTATTGGTGAAATTAGGGCTATAAAATTGCTTGATCTGTTCAATATTTTGCTGATTAGCGGCACTATCAATTTGATTAATCAGGTTTTTTAATGAAGCAGGTGCGCTGGCAGGTTCTGCGGCCTTGAGGTGACTGGTAATACCCAGTGTCATTCCTAAGCTAAGACAAAAAGCAATTGACCAGTTTACCGATTTGAAGCGAATAGGAGACAATACCAAAGAAAACAAAGCACGCATCATAACATTGGTTGATTTAGAGAAAAAGAAGCAGCGATCAAGAAACCCTTCAATGGGAACATGGTACAAGATATATTATGTCTTTACCGTAAAAAACTGACAAATTGTAATTATTGCTTGACGATGCCCCAACCGATTCGTTTATTAATTGCAGCCAGTGGCACGGGGGGACACCTCTTTCCTGCCCTTGCTCTCGCTCAACAGTTACCTGATTATCAAATTGAATGGTTGGGGGTTCCTAACCGGCTGGAACAAACCCTGGTGCCGAAGGAATATCCGCTTTACACGATTCCTGTTGAGGGCTTTCAAGGGGGGTTGAGTCTAAAAACCTTAAAGGTGCTGTGGGGATTGGTTTCTTCAGTTTTTAAAGTCCGTAAGTTGTTAAAAAAACACAAGATTGATGTCATTTGTACAACGGGCGGTTATATTGCAGGGCCGACGGTAGTAGCGGCGCGATCGCTGAAGATTCCTGTGATTCTGCATGAAGCGAATTTTATTCCAGGGAAAGTAACTAAATTATTTGCCTCTTCTTTCCATACCGTCGCCTTGGGATTTGCAGGGACAGCCCAATTTTTACCGAAAATTAAAACGGTCTGGGTCAGTACTCCTGTGCGATCGCCGTTTTTAAAACCTCAAGCTTTAGATTTACCGATCCCCGAAGATAAAACTTTAATCGTTGTTGCGGGTGGTTCCCAGGGGGCCGTGTCCGTCAATCAAAAAATTCGCCCCTGTGTAGCAGCCTGGGTAGAAGCAGGAGCCTATATTGTGCATCTGACGGGAAACAATGATCCTGAAACGGAAACCTTTAGCCATCCTAATTACCTAGCGTTACCCTTTTATGACAATATGGCGGGTTTATTGCAACGGGCTGATTTAGCTATCAGTCGAGCAGGAGCAGGCACTTTAACGGAATTAGCCGTCACTCACACCCCTTCTATCTTGATTCCCTATCCCTTCGCCGCCGAAGATCACCAACGCTACAATGCCAAAGTTTTTGAAGAAGCGGGCGCGGCCTATGTTTATTCCCAAAAACAGTTAACCTCGGAGGGGTTAGAAAAAGCGGTCTTGGATTTACTGCGATCGCCAGAAGAACTCGCCAAAATGGCCGAAGCCACCCGTTCCCTCGCCATGATCGACAGTGCTGAACAATTAGCCGAACTCGTCCGCCAAGCCCTCGAATAGAACCAACATTAAGTTAACGGTAGGGGAACATAACATCTGCCCAAAAATGTTCATAATTGAATTAAAACAAGGTTTCAGAGATTTTATGACAACACTTTATGAACGAGATTACGGACTCTGGGCAGAAGAAATGGCCCGTTTGTTAGCGGACGGAAAATTTGCTGAGCTTGATATCGAAAATTTAGTAGAGGAAATTGGGGATTTGTCTAAACGGGAACGCGACAAACTATTAAGTAGTATCCGCTTAATTTTGCATCATCTTCTAAAATGGGATTATCAAGTTCAACGGCGTTCCAGAAGTTGGCAACTGACTATCGAGCGAGAACGAACTAATATTGCGCTTTATTTAAAAGATAGTCCCAGCCTCCGTCGTTATCTTTGCGAAGAATGGCTAGAAAACGCTTATCGTATTGCACGCTTAGATGCGGCGAAAGAAACAGGTTTAGATTTTCCAGTAGATTGTTCCTATAGCATTGAGGATGTTTTAGATCGTCCGATTATTTTAACGAAATAAACAGACCAGTCAAATAAAACGTCAAAAGGATTCCACAGGGTTTAATTTCTACAGATTCGTAAGGATAAAATACTATTATGTCCTTATTAAAGAGCCTCTTTTGTCTTTTCAATTAAGTTGACTAACTAAACTTATCGATAAAATCAGCAGACAATAAATCGGTTAAAGTATAAGGACAAGTCTCTGGCAAATTAAGTTCATCATCGACCAGAATCTGACGTTTAGCGCGAAAATACAACTCATCTAAATCAATTTTTTGGGTGAGAGAAGCCGTCAACGTATCCGACAACTGATCTTGAAAATTAAAAATTTCCTTACACCAATGTTTACGGGGTTCTCGCTCAGGTAAATAATCAAGTTTTAAGCGATGAATAATAATTTGCTTTACTAAACTATTAACCGTTCTCAGGTCAGTTCTTCCCAAGCTGGTTAACTCCTCAATTAAATTTTGATAATCGATTTGAGACAAATTAGAAGACCTAAGATCCTCAATCGTTTGCTCTAACCACAGATAATAATCCGTTTCATAAAGGCTTGCTTTGGATTCTAAGGTTATCATTGCGCCATCCCCCAGTCGTGGTTACTTTATTATAGGCTTAGCCTTTGGCAGCACCCGCGTTTTGTAACTGAGAATGAGATTTCTTGCCAGCTATTCGTCAGTTAATAATAATTGACTCCCTTTTGTTAGGGAGTCAATTATTTTTGAAAGATGGCAAACCTTAGTAGGTTTCAACGTGCCAACGGCCTTCTTTCTTCATCTGTTTTTGGAAGCTAGACCAATCGCCACCATTTTGAGCAGCCATTGCAGTTAAGGCTTCATCAATTCCCGATTCC
>CAYZWO010000026.1:0-2212 GCA_964482215.1 uncultured bacterium | reverse complement strand
ATAGGTATGGGTTTTGGGAGATTGCATCAAATTCCACATTTCTTCGGCGTTTTCTGCTACGCGGTCTTGAATATACATCCGACCACCTTTGGCATTTTGTTGTTCACGGCTAATGGCATAGGTTAAACGGAAGTTATCGGGGAATTCAGCCGCTAATTTTTCTAAATCATCTTTATAGAGGATATTTGCAGATTTGGGAATACCGAAGATTAACCAAGCTAAGCCTTTAAATTTGTAATCTTCGTGTTGTTCTTTAAACATCCGCCAGAGGTAGGCACGGAATGGGGCGATCCCTGTCCCTGTTGCCATCATAATGATCGTGGCATCTTCTTCGGGCGGTAATAACATTTCTTTACCGACAGGGCCCGTAATTTTGACTTCATCGCCTACGTTTAAATTACAGAGATAGGTCGAACATACCCCATAAACTGTCTCGCCTGTATCGGGCTTTTGATACTCTAATTGACGAACACAGAGGGAAACAGTTTTATCGTCCCCAAAGTCTCCGTGACGGGTAGAAGCAATGGAATAAAGTCTTAATTTTTGGGGCTTACCTTTTTCGTCGGTTCCAGGGGGAATAATTCCAATACTTTGACCTTCGATATAGCGTAAATCACCGCCAGAAAGATCAAAGGTGACGTGCTGAACCTTTCCAATGCCGCCTTCAGCAACTAAGGAATAATTTTCAACACACTTGCCAATAAAGGGGCTATTGGGACGATAGATATTTACCGGAACATCTTCATGTTTCGCCTTTGCTTTTTCTTGCGTCATAGCAGGTTGAGTTGGGGTTTCCTGACTGGGAGAGGGGGCTGTACTCGCAGCAGGAACAGATTGGCTAGGCGGGGGAGCAAATTGGGCGGATGGTAAGGGAGATTCACTTTCTAGGGGTTTAATGCTGACAATTTTGCCCCCTAATCGAGTAATGCGACGCATTTCCTCATTCATCCGTTTCAGAGGAACCGTTATGAAAACGCTACCACTACGGCGAATAGGAGAATCGAGACCATCGCTTTCTGTACTTTGACGCAGCCCGACAACTTCATAGACGAAAAGACGATTGCCGGAATCGCTTTGACCTGACAACGTTTTCACTATATTGGAACCATACATTCTTGAATCCCTTCCTAATCAAACTAAATTTAAATTATTGACGGTACTATTTAGACTACCATCGTAGGGTTATTTGATTGAGTCGGAAGGCACGAGAACAGATCCCCTCATTTATTTGCCTAACGATAGCAAAAGTGTCTGGAGCCAATCTGTTAAGCTGGTATCATTTTCTACGCCTAATCGGGGGATTAAATCGGCATTAAATCTTTAGCGATCGCGAATTGAAGGTTGTAGAAGAGAATGCCATTCTGGTAAAATCTAGTGTCATAAGTTAGTATCTAGAATTTAGCTGGATCTTGCTTGAGTCTTGCGGATATAGTCACCGCGATCGCGTTCAGGAAATCCCTTGAGATCAGTGGAGAATTCAACGGAAGGCTCTTAACCCACAGGCTTTGGGTTATCTCTCTTTAAATTTAATTAAGAGAAAGCTTACATTTAAAATCGGGTTAACAATCAGTTTTGCATTTAGAGGACAGTTATGACCACTCAGCCAGACCGCGTGGTTCTTATCGGTGTTGCTGGAGATTCCGGTTGCGGTAAATCAACCTTTTTACGCCGTTTAATTGATTTATTTGGCGAAGAATTTATGACGGTTATCTGCCTTGATGACTATCATAGCCTTGACCGTCAGGGACGTAAGGTAGCAGGCGTTACAGCCCTCGATCCCAAAGCCAACAACTTTGACCTGATGTACGAGCAAATCAAGGCACTCAAAGAAGGTCAATCCATCATGAAGCCAATTTATAACCACGAAACAGGAATGATTGATCCGCCTGAAAAAATCAATCCCAACAAAGTGGTTGTAATTGAAGGTTTACACCCTTTATATGACGAAAGAGTTAGAAAATTAATTGATTTCAGCGTTTATCTCGACATTAGCGATGAAGTCAAAGTGAATTGGAAAATTCAACGGGATATGGCAGAACGGGGCCACACCTATGACGATGTCATTGCCTCCATTAATGCCAGAAAACCCGATTTCACCGCCTACATCGAACCCCAAAAGCAATACGCTGACGTGGTAATTCAGGTACTCCCCACCCAATTGATGGACGACAAAGAAAGTAAGCTCTTACGAGTCCGCCTTGTCCAAAAAGAT
>CAYZWO010000025.1:0-39975 GCA_964482215.1 uncultured bacterium | reverse complement strand
CCCGATAACGCCAGATGGAATTGGGGCCTGCTTGAATCGTTTCCCGTGTCACATGACGACGAATCAAATCGTAATCATAGGCGACTTCGAGGGGCGCAAAGGTTTCTTCGCAAATATGAATTGCCTTTAAGGGGTATTCGGTGTTGCCTTCTTTAGAAACTAATTTAGTGCAAAAGCTGGTGGGGGGTTTGGTGGTTAAAGTTTGGGGGTTTTGTGTTGCTACGGTCATGGAGAGTTTGTCCTCTTGATTCCATCAGTGTTACGTTACCTTAACACGGGGTAAAAATACCTGTCAAACATACCCGATAATTTTTGTCGGGATTAGCATATTTGTACTAGAATTCACAAGCTAAAACCAAAAAGCTACAATGGAAACCATCGTGATTAGACCAGTGATGATTAACCGTTTTGACTAGTTCTCCTCAATTACCCTCTACCTCAGCGATCGCGCTCGATTCAGAACTTAAAGCAACGAGCGAAAAATGGTTTGAATATATGGTCAGAGTGCAGCCCCATCACACGGATTATGGTGGTGTCGTCTGGCATGGAACCTATTTAACCTGGATGGAAACGGCACGGGTGGAATGTTTGCGCTCCATTGGGATTAATTTTGAGGAATTGGTGAGTTTAGGCTGTGATCTCCCTGTGGTGGATTTATCGATTCGGTATCGGCGATCGCTGCGTTTAGGACAAACGGCTGTGGTCAAAACTCGCATGAATGAAGTAACAGGCGTAAGAATTGATTGGGATTACGCGATCGAGTGCTTAGAAACGAAAGAATTATGTATTACAGGTAAGGTTACCCTGGTCGCAATTGACCGCGAAAAAGGTAAAATTATGCGTCAGTTACCTGCCAATGTCAAAAATAGCCTCATTAAACTCCATTCAAACCTTGAGTTGTAATCAGTAGTACGAGAGAACAAATTTTGCTATAACTAAGCCTAAGTTATTCCTTCTCTACTAGACGCAATGGATCTTAAGAACCTTATCCGCGATATTCCCGATTTTCCCAAACCTGGCATTCTTTTTCGAGATATTACAACGCTTCTGGCTGATGCTGAAGGATTGCGTTATACCATTGATACGCTAGCTGAAAAGTGCCAAGCCGCAGGATTAGTGCCAGACTATATAGTGGGGATGGAATCAAGAGGCTTTTTATTTGGTGTTTCTTTGGCTTATAAGTTAGGGGCGGGCTTTATTCCTGTTCGCAAACCAGGTAAGTTACCCGCAGCGGTTCATCAAGTCGAATACGAATTAGAGTACGGCACCGATATTTTGGAAATTCATCAAGATGCCTTAGCCGAACATCACAGCGTCGTTATTGTGGATGATTTAATTGCCACAGGAGGCACCGCTAAAGCGACGGCTGATTTACTGGCTCGTATTGGCTGTAATGTTTTAGGATTTGCCTTTATTATCGAGTTAAAAGACTTAGCAGGCCGCCAAAAATTACCTAATTTACCGATTATTACCTTAATAGATTATTAAGATTTTGACTGAATGACGGCTCATTCTTCTAATGCTTCTCGACTCAATCACTGGTTCAATCGGCTCATTGCTGGGTTAACGAGTGAAACTTTTTTATATATCAGCAAGCGACTTTTACAGGGGTTATTAACCTTATTGCTTGCTTCTTTTTTAAGTTTTGTTATTATTCAATTAGCCCCAGGAAGCTATCTCGATACGTTACAACAAAATCCTAAAATTTCCCCTGAAACTATTAAGGAAATCAAAGCCCAATTTGGTTTAGATCAACCCTGGTATATTCAATACTGGTTGTGGTTAGTTCAAGTGGTGACTCGCTTTAATTTTGGTCAAAGTTTTGTTTATAACCGTTCAGTGTCTTCCCTGTTATTAGAACGGATTCCTGCCACGTTATTGCTAGCCATTTCTTCGATTATTATTACCTGGGCGATCGCGATCCCCTTGGGCGTAATTAGTGCGGTTAAACAAAATACCGTATTGGATCGATTTTTACGGGTTTTAAGTTATTTTGGACAGGGATTCCCCAGCTTCATCACCGCATTAATTTTATTGATTTTTGCTCAAAATGTTTCTCCCTTATTGCCTGTTGGGAATATGACCAGTATTGACCATGCTGAATTCTCTACCTTCGGTAAAATTCAGGATATCCTCTGGCACATGGTTTTACCAACCTTAGCCTTGAGTATTACCAGCTTTGCAGGATTACAACGCTTAACAAGAGGACAATTATTAGATGTCATGCGTCAGGATTATATTCAAACGGCTAGGGCCAAAGGTTTACCCGAAAATAAGGTGATTTACGTTCATGCGCTACGGAATGCGATTAATCCTTTAATTACCTTATTAGGGTTTGAATTTTCGAGTTTATTGAGTGGTGCTTTTATTGCTGAATTTTTCTTTAACTGGCCTGGCTTAGGGCGATTAATTTTACAAGCAGTTACGGCTCAAGATTTATATTTGGTCATGGGCAGTTTAATGATGGGAGCCGCTATGTTAATTATCGGTAATTTACTCGCGGATTTATTACTAAAATCAGTTGATCCTCGCATTAAGCTGTCTGATTTAAAATAAATAATTATTGAGCTTAATTTTAATCCCAATGTTTACAGAAATTCATTATCTTTTGCGGTCTACATTTGATGGGCAGTATGTAACGGCTCGTATTGAGAACCCTGAAAATCAATCAGCTAAAAATTATCTGTTGTTATTTAAACAGGATTACGAAGCCTTAAGTTATGTCAATACCCATGCCCCCGATGTTGCCAGCCGTTTTGCAGTTGAATCTGTAACCGATAGCCAATTAAAAAATCAATTAAAACGTTGGGGTTACGATGGTATTGGTTTAGTCCAAGAACCGTTAGAGCCGAGAATTCAGTTTCTCAAGCTTTAAGGGAATAATTTTTACCAAAAACTTATTGATTAAATATCGATAGGCAGTATTTTCATTCCCTAATTTGGCGATCGCGGACATTGTAGGCTTAGGGAAACAAGTAACCCAGCTATCTAAGTCGAGAGAAATTACTTGATATAATCATGAAAATATCATGACAATAATTGTCACATTTCTTAACAAATTGAAATTAAATGAGGATTATTGTGCTATTTTCGAGCAATGAATGATTTAGCTTTTACCTCGGCCTTGGAATTGGCCCAACGAATTCGTCAACGGGAACTTTCGCCCCTAGAGTTGACCCAATTCTTTTTAAACCGCATCGAACAGTATGATTCCCAACTGGGAAGTTTTTTCCATGTGGCCGCTGAAATGGCGATCGCCGATGCCCGTGACAAAACGGAACAATTAGCCCAAACCACTGATACGGATCAACTGCCCCCGTTTTTTGGTATTCCCACTGCCATTAAAGACTTAAACTCCGTGATGGGAATGCCAGTGACCTACGGCATTGCAGCCCTAAAAGACAATATGGGTCTGTACGATGATGGCGTTGTAGCACGGATGAAGCAGGCAGGGTTCGTTATTTTGGGTAAAACGGCCACCTCGGAATTGGGATCATTTCCCTATACGGAACCCCAACATTTTGCCCCAACCCGTAACCCTTGGCATTTGGACTATACCGCAGGGGGATCGAGTGGCGGAGCGGCCGCGGCCGTTGCGGCGGGATTGTGTCCCATTGCTCAAGGCTCCGATGGAGGAGGATCGGTGCGGGGGCCTGCCCATTGTTGCGGGTTAGTCGGCATTAAACCCAGTCGAGGGAGAGTGTCTTCTGCACCCGTGGGAGAATTTCAAAGCGGCATTGCGGCCATTGGCCCGTTGGCTCGAACCGTTGCCGATGCGGCCGCGCTGTTGGATGTGATGTCGGGTTATGTCACAGGTGATCCCTATTGGTTGCCCGCTCCTGATGTTCCTTTTGTCGAAGCCGTTAACCAATCCTTACCCCAACTGCGGATTGCCTTTGCTTATGGAGTTCCGCCTTTTACGGATACGGACGCAGTAAGCAAACAGGGGGTTGACACGACCATTCACCACCTAGAAGCCTTGGGGTATCGGGTTGAATCTGCTTGTTTTGATGGACAGGGATTAATTGAACCCTTTACCAAAATTTGGCAATCAGGGGTTACGGCGGCGGGATTACCGTTAGAACTGTTAAGCCCAGTCAATCGTTGGTTAGCAGAACAACCTCTCTCGTCAGGGGACTATTTACAGGCCACCCGACAAATGCACCTAATCTCTCGTCAAATTGTCGGCTTTTTTAATGAATTTGATGTCTTAGTGCTACCTGTTTATGGGCATCAACCCATTAAAGTGGGTCAGTGGGTAGATTTATCGCCAGCCGAAACTGTACAAAAAATTATTGAGTGGGTGTCGCCCTGTCCCCCCTGTAATGCCTCAGGTTTACCCGCGATCGCTTTACCTGTGGGTTGGGATGAAGTCGGGTTACCCATTGGAGTACAGTTAATCGGGAAACCTGCCGATGAAGCTACGTTAATTGCTTTAGCGGCTCAATTAGAAGCCATGAATCTCAGCAGAGAACGTCGTCCTGCTTATTTTGCGGAGTAAGGGTTAACAACGGGATTGGCCGGAGTCGAACCGGCGGCCCAGTGCTTAGGAGGCACTTGCTCTATCCGTCTGAGCTACAACCCCAACAAAAAACAGTTTTTATCATAACATTGCTGTTGGTGGATGTGTTTTGCAGATCATACCCAACCCTGAGGAATGTTCAGATTAGACTGTGCCATATTAACGGTTGAGTTAAGCCCTCCTGACTATGGCCAAATACTGAGATAAGATAAATAAGAATGTCGGATAACGAATGAGAGACAACACAGTGCCTAAACGTAATTGGTTACTTTTTCTTTTGGCTAGTTTTGGGGTTTGGAGTATTGCTTTACCTGCTAGAACTCAGGCTTTATTACCCTACAGTCCCCATTTAAATACGCCTCAATTAGAACAAGAGGGATTAGCCCTCACAGAAGATGTCATCCAATTAGTACGTTTTCAGCAGTATGATTTAGCTCTTGCCCGTGCCAAATTAGCGACTCAATTGGCTCCGAAAAAATATCAAACTTGGTTTATTCTCGGCACCCTTTTTCTGCAACAGGATGAAATCGATCAAGCCATTGAATCCCTACTTAAGGCCCAAGTCATGGCTCCTGAGGAAGCAGGCATTAAGTTTACCTTGGGCAATGCCTATTTCCAAAAAGCTGATTACAATGCAGCGATCGCGTCTTTAGAATCAGGGCTAAAACTCAAACCCGCAACCCCCTCGGCTTTATTTGATCTGGGGAATTCTTTTCTTAAATTAGCAAAATGGAATGATGCCATTAAGTCCTACGAAAAAGCAGTAGGGCTCGAAAAGGACTTTTGGCCAGCGATCAATAATATTGGATTAGTTAAGTACGAACAAGGAGATCTCGAAGGAGCCTTGAAGCGATGGCAAGCCGCTACCAGTATTGATAAAGAGCAAGCCGAACCCCAACTCGCGATCGCCGTTGCTTTATATACCCAAGGCAAAAAAGAACAGGGGATTGCCGCCGGAGAGAAAGCCTTGAAAATGGATGGCCGCTACGGTGATATCAAATTCCTCAAGGAAAATTTGTGGGGAGAAAAATTACTACGAGATACCCAAACGTTCTTTAATAATCCCAATATGAAATCGCTGTTAAGTCGTCTCGACAAGGCTCCTGAAAAGAAGAAAAAAGATCCTAAAGCGAGTGATTAAGTTGAGTGGGTTAACTCTCAGTTCAGGGCCTGCATGATAGGAATGTTTATTTATCGTTGATCCCTAGCGAAATTACGAAAAAATAACAGATTGATTGCGGCCTTGTTGCTTGGCAAGGTAGAGAGCCCTATCAGCTTGATCAATTAATATTTCTGTTGAAACCTCATTATTGGGAATCAAACTTGTGATCCCTATACTTAGGGTGACTTTTTGGCTAATGTTGGATGCGGGATGAACTAAATTTAAGTTGCTGATGGCTAGGTGAATTCGTTCGGCGATCGCGATCGCGCCTGACAAGGGAGTATTGGGCAACAAAACGGCAAATTCTTCTCCTCCAAAACGTGCCACTAAATCCGTTGGACGGGTAACGCTCTGCTGTATCGTCTGAGCCAGATGAATTAGGCACTGATCGCCTACTAGGTGGCCGTAGTGATCGTTATATTTTTTGAAAAAATCAACATCGATTAACAGTAACGACAAGGATTGTTGTTCTCGATGAAGTCTTTGCCATTCTTGGATCAAATACTGATCAAAACAGCGACGATTGGCAATTTGCGTTAACCCATCAATATTGACTAATCGTTCCAATTCTTGGTTGGCTTGCCTGAGTTCTTTTTCAGCTTTTCGTAGGGCCAGAGTGGCTTGTTGACGTTCGGCTTCCCGTGCTTTCGCTTCGCTGATGTCTTTGATATAACCATGCCAAATGATACTACCATCAATTTCTCGTTGTGGACTGGCATCTCCCACTACCCAAATCAATTTACCATCAGCCAAACACACGCGATATTCGGAATGCCAAAGGGTTAAATTCGCTGCTGATTCCAAAATAGATTGATAAACTCGGTCTACATCGTCGGGATGTAGGATGGATAAAAGAAAGAGTGCATCATCCTTGACTTGCTCTGGCGTAACGCCATAAATCTCTTGAATACCTTCACTGGCATAGGGAAGATGAAAACTGCCATCGGCCCGCATTCTAAATTGATAAATCATGCCTGGAATATGATGGGCAAGCTCAGTTAAGCGGTTGGCTAACTCTGCTTTTTCGGTAATATCTTCGGAAATACCGAGTAAATATTTGGGCTCTCCTAATTCATCTAAAATTGGGATTTTTTTCGTGTGTAAGAGTCGTCTGGCTTGATTTCGGGTTTGAATCCATTCTTCGGCAATATCTAAAACCTGACCATTGGCTAAAACACTCCGATCCTTGGCGATAAAAAATGTGGCTTGTTCGGGCGGAAAGAAATCGTAATCACTCTTGCCTAACAGGTCTTCTCGCCCGTAACCTAAAAGGTCTTCTCCTGCTTTATTTAAACGAACAAACTGGAGAGTATTTGCATCCTTAACAAACACCATATTGGGAAGATTTTCAATAATGGAGTTGAGGAAATGCTGAGTTTGCCAATTTTCGATCTCCGCTTGCTTGCGGGCGGTAATATCCTGAGAGGTTCCTAAGGTTTGCTTGACTTTGCCATCCGCCGTTCTCATAAAAACAGTATCTCGGCTATAGAGCCAACGCCATTCCCCTTGAGCATCCCGAATCCGATATTCAATTTCTAAAAATTCTCCATCGTGCAAATTCTGAATTTCAGCGATCGCGGCATAAACACGGGGTAAATCTTCGGGATGACAGATGGTGGGGAGTAAATCTGCTCCTAACTGCTGAATTTGTTGGGCAGAATACCCTAACATTTCACCAACAGTACGATTTGCATAGATATTGCGCTGTTCAACAAGGTCATAAATATAAAGTAGATTAGGCGTAAATTGGGTAATCCTCTCTATAAAATGTTGACTTTCCTGTAAAGCAAATTGGGTTTCCTTCAGCGTGGTAATATCCCGACCGACGGATTGAATTTCACTGAGTTGGCCCTGCTCATCAAAAATTCCTTGGTTAATCCATTGTGTCCAACCCATGTTGCCATTGCGTCGCCTATCTCGGTTTTCTGCAACAAAGCTAGGGTTTTCTGGGGTTAATTGCTCTATTTTTTGGCTAATACCTGCTAAATCATTAGGATCGGCGAAATTAATCCATTTTAAACCCATCACTTCTTCTAAGGTACAGCCCATTGCATTACACAATGCCTGATTTGCAAAAGTGATGGTGGTATCTGGTTGCGATCGCAGAATAAAATCGGTTTGCGTTTGAACAACTTTTTGATACAGTTCCCTAGACCCTTGGAGTTCTTCTTCTACCTGCTTAAAGGATTGACGAAGTTGAGCGGACATTTGATTAAAAGAGTTGGCCAAACTATGCAATTCCGCGATCGCACTATCTTCAGAAATCGACGCTTGCCACTTACCTTGGGCTACGGCTTCACTGGTTAAGCTTAATTGTTTGATGGGTTTGGCTATCCAACGGGCAGTTAGTAAGCCAATTAGCGTTGTTCCTAATAAAGTTAATCCACATAAAACCAAAGTCTGCTGCAAATTAGCCCAAATTTCCCCCATAAAATCAGCTTCGGGAATAACAGTGACCAACAACCAATGCAAACCGTACTGATCCCGATAAGGGGCCACTTGAGCAAATAAATTTTTACCGTCTAACGAGGCTTTCACGGTTTGGCGGCTTTGAATATCGTGCAGATTGCCAAATTGTTTTTGAAGTTGGAGCGCGATCGCTCTGGTGACAGGATTCTGGCTCTGGGTTGCCTGTAAACGCTTAGCGGGCCCTTGGAAGGAACGAATAAAAGGTAATTCCTCTGTGGAGGTCGCCACTAACTCTCCTGAGGGTTCCAAAATAAAGGCTTGCCCTGAAGGAGAAAAATTAAGTTGTCTCAAAAAAAGCCCTAAATCAGATAAGGAGACACTGGTACTCAATACCGCTTGTAAACTTTGCTTCGCATCGTAGATAGATTGAGATTTTGCTTTAACGGTTTGTTGTTGCTCCTGCAAAATAAGATCGAAGCGATCGCGAATCCTTGCCGTTGCTTGATCCATCATTTGCTCGGCTAAATTGGCGACGGCAGTCTTTCCACTGCGATAGGAGAGATATCCAACTAATCCCACCGCCCCAACAATTTGTAATACAAAGGGAATAACTAAAACCCATTTAAGCGGGATACTTTTAAAACCCTTTTTGGAAACCGTTAAATTTTCCATATACAGTAAAAGTACGAGGTTTCAGGCAAATAGGCATGGATATTTTCACATCATGAATCAGACTCATCCATAATAAATCAGATTAATCGAGTTGACGATAAAGTTAAGATTAATTTTTATTAATGCTTTATGGGTAAAAAACTGAAAAATTTCAAGGGCCATTAACGAAAATACACTATTATTAAATTGACTCAAAAATTGCTATCGAAAATAGTCTTAACTTCCTTCAGGATTAACTTTCCGTAAAATCGTTGAAGGAGCCGCTTCAGTAGGAGAAAAAATGGCATTTAAAGCCCCATTTAAGGTTTCAGACATCGCAATTTGATCGCCATAGACAACCACAACCCGTACTAACGTCGGCAAACTATTTTTCTCTGCTTCTAAATATAATGGTTCAACATAGAGCAAAGACTGTTCAATAGGAATAACTAATAAATTCCCTTGTAATACCCGTGAACCTTCCCGATTCCAAAGCGTAATTTGTTCAGAAATAACGGGATCTTGATTAATTAAAGCCTCAATTTGGGCAGGCCCATAAACCAGAAAATCCTTGGGTAAGGTATAAAGAATTAACTTGCCGTAATTTTCCTGATCGGAGCGAGCAAACAACAAAGCAATTAAATTATTGCGAGAAATTGGCGTATAGACATGGGACAGCACAAATTCTTCATTCCGTTCTCCAACCCCTGCCAAATTCATAATTAAATAATAGGGCGCAACCGCTTTTTCTTTTTCACCATAAATTTCTTGAGGAATTTGCCATTGATCTTCCCGATTATAAAAAACCTTTGCATCCGTCATGTGATAAGTTAATAGCCTTTCTGATTGCGTACTAAATAAATCAATCGGATAACGAATATGGGCCTGTAGAGATGGGGGCATTTCGGCAAACGGTTTAAATAAAGTAGGAAAAATTTTACGCCAGGTTTGAATCAAGGGATCTTGCTCATCCATCATATAAAACATGACATCGCCATTGTAGGCATCTACCACAATTTTGACGGAATTACGAATATAGTTAAAATTGCGTCCCCCAGCATCAGAATAAGGATAATAATTGCTTGTTGTATAGGCATCAATAATCCAAAACAATTTACTTTTCTGGGATAGATCCGTATTCGCTGCTACTAAATAAGGGTCTTTATCAAAGCGTAAAAAAGGAGCTAATTCTCGAATTCGATAATTAATATTGCGGCGAAATAAAATTTTCGTTTCAGAATTAAAATTACGGGTAAATAACATTTGCCAATCTTTTAAATAAAAGGCAAAGAGAAAACGCTTTAAACCATCTCCTATGCGGACTCCCCCCGTTCCATCATAAATGTTATAAACATTATCTTGACCACTGGGAAAGTCAAACTCTTTGACCTTAGTATTGGTCATGACGTAAGTATTCGTTAATTCCCCAAAATAAATGCGAGGTTTACCAATAGGAATACTGGTACGAATCAATTCACTAGAGGTTTTTAAGGCGGATTCTTCAGTAGCCGTACCGATATCTTTCACGAAATAAAAGGGTAATCCTCCCTGAGCCACTAAATTAACGGGTGACAAGGTGAAACCATAGCCATGTGTATAGGTTAAATGTTCATTCACCCAGGTTTGAGCTTCGGGGGGAACGGCATTATAATCTAATTCCCTGGGCGCAATTAAAACCTGTTGTTTAGCCGTTGAAAGGGAGCCATTTTGGTTTTGGACTTTTATGGTATAGCGGTCTAAATCTGCGTCGGGAAATTGATAGTAAAGTCGAATTTGTTGCAGTTGTCGATTGGTTTTTAATAAGGGTAAAGGATCCCAAAGTCGAATATTATTTAACGTTAAACGGTTGTTTTCTAAATCAGCTTGGGTTAACTTCCCTTTTCCCGATAGCATTAAGGGTTGAATTGTGGATAAGTTGAAAGCATCGCGAGTTGCAGCAATACTCCGTTCAATATAGGGGGTTTCTCGCGTTAACTGATTGGGCTCAACGATAAATAGTTCAACACCTAAACTGAGGAAATATTTAAGAACAACTATGATTAAGTACAGATAAACGGGTAAAAAATTAATAATTAAATATTTTTGTCGTTTAGATGGTGGATTGCTGCTGTTTGAATTACTTAAAACCGCCGAATTTATCCAACCGTATCGACTTTGGTAGAATAACCAGATGCCTAATCCCAAGCTGAATAACGCTAAAATGGTATCCAAAGGTAAACGAACATGAAGATCGGTATATCCTGCTCCATACAGCACTTCATTGCGTGAATATAGTAGTTGATAACGGTTGAGCCAATGACGTACTCCAATGGTGAGGATTAAGAATGCACTCAGACGCGCTAAATGTTGTAATTGCTGATAATTAAATCCAGGGAAACGTCCTTCTGACAAATGATTATTACCCTGTAAATAGGTGGTTAAAATTATTAATAGAGCAAATAGAAATAAACCGCCTAACCAGACATCTAAAAGCTTCCAAAAAGGCAAACTAAAAACATAAAAACCGATGTTGTGATGAAACTGAGGATCGCTATTGGGAAAAGGAATTTGATAAATAAATTTGATAACTCTTGTCCAGTTTTCCGCAACAATACTTCCTAAAATAAAACTGAATCCTAATGAGATAATTTTTAGCGAAAAACGGGGTTTCAGGGTAAGAGAAGTTAATAAAAGAACTGCAATAATTAAAATAGAAGTGTAGCGTTGAATATTGCTGAGAAAGCGGGGAAAGAGAGCAAGGCTAAAGGGCGTAGGAACAGGGGGAATGAGATCGGGAAGGGTAAAATCGGATGTCCAATCGGCGATCGCGATCTTACCGTAATACAACACGATCAAGCTGATCAATAGATTAAGACAAATAACGAGCGTTAAGAGGATCGGTAGATTCAGAGGGCGAGTTTTGGGAGAACGAACAGTCTCAGAAAAGTCCGGTAGGGGTAAAAATCGGGATTTGACCCCTTGAGCAACTAGAAACTCAGTGCTTGTTGTTTGTGGGGATGGTTTTAATAAACGTTGGGCGATCGCTAACTGATGCCAACAAAACCACAAAGAAAAAGCTGTCGTTGTTACCAGTAAAGCACTTTGCCAACCCAAGCGCGTTAGAAAAATTGATAAATATTCTAACTCCTGAAACCATGAAATTTCAGCCGAGAGATGGGCAATAAGTTCAATACCGATTCCCACCATTAGGAGAATAATCAATATACGCCACGATGACCATAACCTAACCATCAATTTTTAACTCTTCCCTCAATAGCAATGATTTATCTTTTATTTTTTCAGCCTTCGGTTTGTTGAAGATAAAATAGCTTTGGAAACCTTAAATAAAACGCTAAGAAAATCTTAATATGTCGATGTTAATCACTCAGCCTATTGGCAGGATGGCGATGCAAGCTAAGATAGAGCATCAAAGTTATTTGCCAACTCTTTAACCTGTGATGATGTCTCCTGACACTGCGATTAATCCCTCTACTTCGGTTTTGGTGGTTATTGTTAATTATAAAACGGCTCAATTAACAATTAATTGTCTTCAGTCGCTTCAAGAAGAAGTTAAACAACTCCCGTCTGTGCAAGTCGTCATTGTGGATAATGCCTCTGGGGTCGGTTCCGTTGAACAAATTCAATCCGCGATCGCGGAGCAACACTGGCAATCCTGGGTATCGGTTATTCCCGCCGAAAAGAATGGCGGCTATGCCTATGGCAACAATTTAGCGATTCGTCCTGCCCTGGGTTCTGAACATCCTCCCGATTTTGTTTGGTTACTTAACCCTGATACTGTTATTCGACCTAACGCACTGATTAATTTAGTAAACTTTATGCAGGCTCATCCTGACGTGGGGATTGCAGGAAGTCGCTTAGAGGATCTCGATGAAACGCCGCAACGATCGGCTTTTCGATTCCCCAGCTTAGGGAGTGAATTTGACCGAGGTTTGCGACTTGGTATCGTCACCCAATTACTCAAAAAATGGGTTGTTGCTCCCCCCGTATCGGAAACAGATTGTCAGACGGATTGGGTAGCAGGTGCAAGCATGATAATTCGTCGGGCTGTTTTTGATTCTGTTGGTTTAATGGATGAAAATTACTTTCTTTATTTTGAGGAAGTCGATTATTGTCTACAGGCTCAGCGAGCGGGATGGCCCTGTTGGTATGTCCCCGAAAGCCGAGTTGTCCATTTTGTCGGTCAAAGTTCCGGCGTGACGACTCCAACCACTCAACCCAAACGCTTACCTCAATATTGGTTTGAATCCCGACAACGTTTTTTTGTCAAAAATTATGGTTTTAACTCTGGATTAATCGCTGATAGCCTTTGGTTAATTGGATATTTTCTTTGGATGGTTCGCCGCTTTATTCAACAAAAACCCAATACTGATCCGCCTTATTTATTAGCAGATTTTTGGAAAAATAGCCTTTGGCAATCTTGGTTTCAAGCAACCCCGAAACAAGAAATTATTTCAAACCTCAGTACCGTCACCAGTATTGATCAACCAACAACTCCTTCAAGTTTAAATCTTTTCCAACAAATTCATGAAGATTGGATCGCTCATGGCAAAGATTGGACAAAACCAGGTTTTCGAGCCGTTGCCGTCCAACGTTTTGGGGTATGGCGGATGTCCGTTAAACCCAAAATTTTAAGAGTACCGTTGAGTGTGTTGTATCGATTTTTATATCGTTTCGTTCGTAATGTTTATGGAATTGAACTTTCCTCTACCGTCAAACTGGGTCGTCGAGTTGTCTTTGAACATCAACATGGCATCGTGATACATGGGAATGCGATTATTGGCGATGATTGTATTATTCGTCAGGGAGTAACGTTGGGAAATCGATATTTAGACCGTCCTTTTGAGGCTCCTAAATTAGGTCGTCGTGTCAATGTAGGAGCAGGAGCCAAAATTTTGGGCAATGTGGAATTAGGAGATGATGCCAGCATTGGAGCCAATGCAGTGGTTCTATGCGACGTGCAAGCAGGAAAGACGGCTGTTGGTATTCCGGCTAAGGTTATCGAGACTAATTAATAATTATCAGATAATTCTATGGATCAAATCGGTTTAGTGGTCATTGGGCGAAATGAAGGCGATCGCCTCCGTCAGTGCCTTGAGTCAGCCATTCAGCAAATGCAAGTGGCTCAAATGGTTTATGTCGATTCGGGGTCTATCGATGGAAGTGTGGAATTGGCGCGATCGCTGGGCATTGAAGTCATTGATCTCGATCTAACAATTCCCTTTACTGCGGCACGAGCCAGAAACGCGGGTTTTGCCCGACTCAAAGAATTGCATCCCCAGCTTGAATATGTTCAATTCGTTGACGGAGATTGTGAACTGGCCAAAGATTGGTTAGACAAAGCCCAACACTTTTTAGCTACTAACCCTGATTTTGCTGTCGTGTGCGGTCGTCGTCGGGAACGCTATCCAGAGCGATCGCTGTATAACTTGCTCTGTGACTTGGAATGGAACACTTTGATAGGAGAAACTAAAGCCTGTGGCGGAGACTCCTTCATGCGTGTATCTGCTTTGGAACAGGTTAATGGCTTTAATCCTGAATTAATCGCAGGAGAAGAACCCGAACTTTGTCAAAGATTACGCAATCGAGGCTGGAAAATTTATCGCTTAGAAGCAGAAATGACACTTCACGATGCTAATATGACCCATTTTAGCCAATGGTGGAAACGAGCAGTCCGTTCCGGTTATGCCTTTGCTGCGATCGCTAATTTGCATCCAACAGTTCCTCAACTTGGTGAGCGAAGACAAAATTTAAATATTTGGTTATGGGGGTTAATTATCCCTTTATTCGCCGTTGGAGGTGCGGTAATCACAAAAGGATGGAGTTTATTACTATTACTGGGCTATGGCGTAATGAGCTTTAAAATTTATATCAATCAGCGCCGACAATCCTTTACACATCCTAACGCCCTCAACTATACTCTGTTTTGTATGTTAGGACGGTTTCCTCAACTCCAAGGTCAACTTCTTTTTTATTGGAATCGTTGGCAGGGTAAAAGGACTCAATTAATTGAATATAAATCACCTTCTGAAACTTAAATATTTCAGTAAACATGCGGTTGTCATAGCAGTTTTCTAGCGTTTAACTAGAGCTACTAAGATTCAAAATTGTTTGATCATTTTTCCTCGCCTTAGAAAACTCGATGAGTCAGGATATTGTCATTATTTTAGACGTTGCTATACATAATATTTCATTGAAAGACCTCCTCAGTAAGCTAAATCACTATGGTGGAGTGGTTTTTACGCCGAACGTTGATCATCTCATTAAAATTCAAAAAGATCCTGAAATGCGAAGGGTTTACGAGTCAGCCGATTATTGTGTATGTGACAGTAAAATTATCCAATATGCTTCCTATTTTTTAGGTCAACCGATTCAAGAAAAAGTCTCTGGTTCCGATTTATTTCCGGCTTTTTATCAACACAACAAAGACAATGAAAACGTTAGGATTTTCCTATTAGGGGCAGAAAAAGGCGTGGCTGAGCAGGCTCAAATTAATATTAATAACAAAGCAGGACGAACAATCGTTGTCGATACCTATTCGCCTCCATTAGGTTTTGAAAATGATCCAGTAGAATGCCAGAAAATTATCGATAAAATTCGGCAATCAGGCGCAACGGTTTTAGCTATTGGATTGGGCGCACCGAAACAGGAAAAATGGATTGCTCGCTATAAGTCAGCATTGCCCGATATCAAGGTTTTTTTCGCGATTGGGGCAACCATCGATTTTGAAGCAGGTTATAAGTCGCGATCGCCGAAGTGGATGAGTGAAGCAGGTTTGGAGTGGTTACATCGACTTTTGTTAGAACCTCAACGCCTTTGGAAGCGTTATTTAATTGATGATTTACCTTTTTTAGTGTTAATCCTTAAGCAAAAGCTTGGCCTTCCTCCCTATTCAAAACCTAAAGTTTCTATTAGCAACAAAACAGAATTATAGTCAGCTTGCTTTGGGATTAGCTTGCCATCGCTTTTACAAATTATTCTCGATGAGCAGGGTGTTGTTGCAGGGCTTGGGCTAAATAGTGACCTGTATAGGATTTAGGATCTTGGGCAACGGTTTCAGGGGTTCCAATTGCCATAATTTGCCCACCGCGATCGCCGCCTTCGGGGCCCAGATCAATAATCCAATCACTACAGCGAATCACATCTAGGTTATGTTCGATAACTAAGATGGAATTGCCTTTATCGACTAAACGTTGCAACACATTTAATAAATGGTGGACATCATAGAAAGATAAGCCCGTTGTCGGTTCGTCAATTAGATATAAGGTTTTACCTGTGGCTCGGCGGGATAACTCGCTAGCCAGTTTAACCCGTTGCGCTTCTCCACCCGATAACGTGGGGGCAGGTTGACCAAGTTTTACATAGCCTAAGCCCACATCGACTAAGGTTTGTAAACGACTAGAGGCACGGGGAATATTTTCAAAAACCTTTAAGGCTTCCTCGGCGGTTAATTCCAAGACATCGGCAATGGATAGCCCCTTGTATTTCACCTGTAAGGTTTCGCGGTTGTATCGTGCGCCTTTGCAAACATCACATTGCACATACACGTCAGGTAAAAAGTTCATTTCAATAACGTTAACCCCTTGACCTGCACAGGCTTCACAGCGTCCCCCTTTGACGTTAAAAGAAAACTGACCAGGTTTATAGCCTCTGGCTTTTGCTTCAATGCTTTGGGCGAAAATATCTCGAATAGGGTCAAAAATGCCCGTATAGGTAGCAGGATTAGAACGTGGGGTGCGGCCAATGGGCGATTGGTCGATGACAATAACCTTATCGATCGCCTCTAAACCGTCAATTTCTCCTAAACATTTGGGAAAGGGCGTTTGACGAGTTAAATGGTGTTGCAAGGCAGGATGGAGCAATTCATTGATTAAGGTCGATTTCCCTGAACCTGAAACCCCTGTGACACAGACCAGCTTACCAAGGGGAATTTCGACATCGATATGCCGCAAATTATTTTGATGACAATCTTTGAGCTTTAACGCCAAACCATTACCATAGCGTCGTGTGGAGGGAGTTTCAATAACTTGTCTCCCTGATAAATAGGCCCCTGTTAATGATTCTTTACTTTTGAGTAAGCTTTTAAGATCGCCCTGGCAAACAATTTCTCCCCCATGAATTCCTGCTTTTGGGCCAATATCAACGAGATGATCCGCCATGCGAATCGTATCTTCATCATGTTCCACCACAATCAGCGTATTACCGAGATCCCGCAGTTTTTTCAACGTTTCCAATAAGCGACCATTATCCCGTTGATGGAGTCCAATACTGGGTTCATCTAAAACGTATAAAACCCCCGTTAAACCTGAACCAATCTGGGTTGCCAGGCGAATTCGTTGGGCTTCTCCGCCTGAAAGGGTCATGGCAGCACGGTCTAGGGTGAGGTAATCTAAACCCACATCAATGAGAAACTGTAATCTCGCTTTAATTTCCTTTAGGGCTAATTCGCCGATTAATGCCTGTCGAGTCGTTAATTTTAAGTTATTCACCCGTTCTAAACTTTCGCGGATGGATTCACAGGTTAAATCCGTAATGCGATATTGACCTAAACGTACCGAGAGAGCTTCGGGTTTTAACCGTTTGGCCTGGCAGGTTTCGCAGGGTTGATGAACGATATATTTTTCTAATTTTTGTTTAATAACGTCAGAAGTGGTTTCTTGATAGTTGCGGTCTAGGGTGGTTAAAATGCCCGGAAATTTGCGATAGTAACCTTTGCCTTTTTGATAGCGGGAATCTTCTTCAAACCAAACGGGTTCCTCGCTGCCGTGTAATAAAACTTCCTGTTGTTCTGGGGTAAGCTTATTCCAAGGGGTTTGCAGCGTAAATCCAAAGGCTTGACCCAGGCTATAAAGCAAAGATAAATAATAGGAATTTTCTTTATCCGACCAGGGCGCGATCGCGGAATAAACGGGTTGAGTCGGATCAGGGACGACCAGATCGGCGGAGAAGGTTCGTAAACTGCCTAAACCATGACAGGAGGGACAAGCTCCGTAGGGAGAATTAAAGGAAAACAAACGAGGCGATAATTCATCCATCACTGCCCCATGTTCAGGACAGGCAAAATTTTCTGAAAAAACAATTTCTTTACTTTCTGGAACTAAATAAAGCTCAGGTTTTTCAGCCGCTAATAAGGTTTTATTCTCAGGCGTTTCGGGTTTCTTCTCTTCGGTATCGCTGAGAATTTCAATAATGGCGGTTCCTTCTGCCTGTTTCAGTGCCGTTGTCAAAGAATCCGTTAAGCGTTCTTCGATGCCTTCTCGTTTAATAAGTCGGTCAATAACCACTTCGATATGGTGGGCATGATTTTTGGGCAACTCAATCGAATCCGATAATTCCCGTACTTCCCCATTAATCCGCACTCGAACGAAACCTTGAGACGCTAAACTCGACAATAGTTGTTTATGGGTTCCTTTTTTTCCCCGAACCACTGGGGCTAAAATCTGAAATTTGGTTCTGTCGGGTAAGGTCATGACGCGATCGCACATCTCGTCAATGGTCTGGGGAGCAATATTGCGATCGCAGTGGGGACAATGGGGGCTACCTGCGCGGCCAAACAGTAACCGCAAATAATCATAAATTTCGGTGACGGTTCCAACGGTAGAACGGGGATTGTGGGAAGTCGATTTTTGATCAATAGAAATCGCAGGACTTAACCCTTCAATGGCATCCACATCGGGTTTATCCAATTGCCCTAAAAACTGCCGCGCATAGGCACTCAAGGATTCCACATAACGCCGTTGCCCTTCCGCAAAAATGGTATCAAACGCCAGGGAAGATTTGCCCGAACCTGAGACCCCCGTAAAAACAATGAGGCGATCGCGGGGGAGATCCAGATTTACGTTTTTGAGATTATGCTGTCTGGCTCCTCGGATGCGGATAGTATTGAGGTCAGGCATGGATGCTAAAGCTTAATGTTTCTTCACAATTTTAGCTTTCTTAAGGGCGATCTGCCAAAGTTCACTTGTTCAATTACTGAATATTTAAAAACGTTGAAGCGTTAGGAAAATGAAGGCTTTCCAAGTAAACTAAGAAAGACGATTTGCTGCACAAATAGAATGATCAAGCTACCCAAAAAATTAATGCTTTTAGGGGCGGGAGAACTCGGAAAAGAGTTTGTGATCGCGGCCCAACGCTTAGGAAATCACGTTATTGCCGTCGATCGCTATGCCAATGCTCCTGCCATGCAAGTGGCGGATGCCAGCGAAGTCATTTCTATGCTCAGTGCCGAAGATTTAGAGCGAGTCGTCAGCAAACATCAACCCGATTACATCATTCCTGAAATTGAAGCCATTAGAACCGAAAAATTGGCAGAATTTGAACAGCGGGGCATTACGGTTATTCCCACTGCAAAAGCGACTCATTACACGATGAACCGCGATCGCATTCGGGAACTGGCCCATCGGGAATTGGGAGTCCGAACCGCTAACTATGGCTATGCAAGCAGCTTGGCGGAAATGCAGGCCGTGTCTGAAAAAATTGGTTTTCCCAATGTGGTTAAACCTGTGATGTCGTCTTCAGGTAAAGGGCAATCGGTTGTTAAAGATGCCTCGGAAGTAGAAACGGCTTGGAATTACGCGATCGCGGGATCAAGGGGAGATAGTCAAAAGATTATTATCGAAGAATTTATTAACTTTGAAATTGAAATTACGCTTTTAACTGTCAAGCAGTGGAATGCTCCCACCATTTTTTGTCTTCCCATTGGCCATCGTCAAGAACGCGGTGATTATCAAGAATCTTGGCAACCCGCCCAGATTAAACCAGAACAAATTTTAGCGGCTCAAGAGATTGCTAAAACCGTTACCGATGCTTTAGGAGGCGCAGGGATTTTTGGCGTTGAATTTTTTATCACAGCCGATGAAGTCATCTTTTCAGAACTGTCACCCCGTCCCCACGATACGGGCATGGTTACGTTAATTTCACAAAATTTGAATGAATTTGAATTACATTTACGGGCCGTTTTAGGTCTACCCATTCCTAACATTACTCAATTTGCCCCTGCGGCCAGTGCGGTAATTTTAGCGAGTGAAAATTCTGATTCTATTAATTTTACAGGTGTTGCCGAAGCGTTGAGTGTTCCTGATGTCGATATTCGTCTATTTGGTAAGCCCGATTCCCGTCCCTATCGTCGGATGGGGGTTGCTCTGGCCAAGGCTGAAACAACGGATTTGGCCCGTGCTAAAGCGACTCATGCGGCTAGTCAGGTCGTAATTATAGAATGATTTAATGCAATACATTATGCGATTACTCTGCCACATTAAAGAGTTCTATTAATTAATAATGTGTAGTTTTTTTGTCAGACTAGACGACAAAATCATGATTTCGTTAAAGAAACAAAAATCAATATTTTTTCTGCTCAATCAATGTTTTTATTCTCTTTTTTATATTATATTGATTAATTAATTCTTTAAGTTTTTTATATCTTTCCTTAACTTTATCACCAGAATATAGTCTAAAATCTTCATTTCCTGAAGCTATTTTTAATCCATCAAAGCATTTATCTAACTGGTCAATACCTAATTTTGAAAGAAGATGGTAGAAGGTAATATATCCCACGGCAGCATCACTCCAAGGCACAGCTTGACTATTAGCAACTAAAAACAAGTAAGGATTATCGTTATCGTTAGCTAATTGATATGCTCGACTACTATAACAAGAAGACATACAAATAGGTACTATTTCAATCTCATTGAAAATTGGTATTAAATATTCTTTAAGTTTTTGCCAACTGATAAAAGTTTCATCAGTTAAATATATCCCTTGATGATGTTCATCTCCATGTGCTGAAAAATGAAATATAGGAAACCTATCTGGAAATTTTTCGAGCGCGTTTAAAAAATTGTCATATAATGAAATTTCAAATGTGTTCTTTGTAGTAACTAAATTATAAACATTGGGTATATCAGCTAACTTAAGTGCTTCGCTAAGTGCTAAACCTTCCTGTCTAATGTTAAGAATATCTTCATCCGATGGGGATTCAATAATATATACAAAAAAATTATTTTTACACATTTGAATTACTCCATAAAATTAAACTATTTTTGACAAAATAAATTTAAGATTACCATCTATACATTTTTTATCTTGGTCATAATTAATCTTCATCGTTATCTCTAATTTAGCGTATAAAAATCATATGGTTATTGCTAGGAAAATGATCAAAATTCTTGTGATTGAGGAATTGGTCTTCCTAATTCTTGGGCAGTTTCAATCCATTCTTGGATAATCTGTTCCGCATTTTGTACCGCTTCTTGATAAGTTTTTCCGTCGGCCATACAACCAGCTAATTCTGGAACTTCAACAATAAAGGCTTGGTCTTCTTGACTCCAATAGATAATTAATTCATAACGAATTTTCATTTTGCTCATATTTTCCATACTATAGCAGATTATAAATTCATTGCGAGATCGCCTAATTTTTCCAATAATAAGGAAATCAAACTTTTCCAAAAAATAAAACTCCAATTCCGACTAGGGCAATCAAAACCCCTAAAACGGCTCGAATACTAATTTTTTCCCCTAGCCAAAAAGCAATGGGCAATACAAACAGGGGGCTGGTACTGGTTAACGTTTGGGCGATGCCGACAGGGGAAAATTTAAAGGCGGTTTGTTGCAGCCAAATGCCTAAATAGGTGCTACCAAAGGCCGTTAAGGTAATAATTCCCATTGTTTTGACCGATTGAAAAACCTGAAATTGCTGGGTGATGCTTTTCTTTGCAGAATTTGGGAAACATAGAAATAAAAATGCGGTGAAAGTTCCAGCTAATAAGCGCAATAGGGTACTCCACAGCGGGGTTATGTCTGAGGAAGCTAAAGCAAAATGGGATAAAACGGCTCCTGTTGCTTGCGCGATCGCGGCGAGTAATGCCCAAATAATGCCTTTCATCGGATGGGGATTATTAGAAACAGAATACGGCGATCGCTCGACAATAACCCAACAAACGCCAAACAGGGTTAACGCCATCCCCAACCAAGCAGTTAAACCCAACCGTTCACCGACAAAAGTTAACGCAATTAGAGCCGATAAAGGCGGAGCTAACATTTCCAGCAACAAGGTTCGTCTGGCTCCCAATTGATTGAGCGCAGAAAAATAAGCCGTATCACCTAAACCGATGCCGATAACGCCACTTAACAACAAGAAACTAATCGGCAATAATTCCATCACAGGAAATGCTTGCCCCTGAAGGAATAAGGTTAAAAGTAATAACCCAATGGCAATCAATCCCTTAGAAAAATTGAGTTGTAGCGGGGGGATACGTTGCCCTAAAGCCGCATAAACGGTTGAAGAAACAGCCCAAAGGAAAGCCGCAGTTAAGGCAGCAATTTCTCCTTTCAAGGGATCAATAAAATTGTACATTTACGAAGATAATGCTTAAAATCATTTAATTCAAATAATTAACAGAAAATTATTATTGAGGCTTAGAAATATCTTTTTGATTTAAAATTAAACGAATTAAGCTATATCATACATTAATGGTCATGGTGGGAGAAACTGATCTAGACATTTTATTAAAATCCATGAATCCCATTCTTCATCCCGAAGAATATGTTTTTTGTACGATTAATCATGGCAATAGTAATTATTTAGCATTAGATCCTGTTTGTATTTTTAAAGAAGCTGAAGGGTTAACTTTAATTCTAAAACGAGAAACCGCCGATTTGAACAATTTTTCCTATTCCTCTGTATTTTGTATGATTACGCTTTCCATTCATTCTAGTTTAGAGGCTGTCGGCTTTTTGGCAGCGATCGCTAGCAAATTAGCGGAATTTGGTATTAGTGTAAATCCCGTTTCTGCTTACTATCACGATCATTTATTTATTCCTATTGCACAAACTGATCTGACAATGAAATTACTAAAAAGTTTTTAATTAAAGCTAAAGATTTATGAGCTAATATATTCCCAATTTTTCTGCTTAAAACAAAGAGATTTTTGTTGAAGAAATACATTATTTGATAAATTTAAAAAATCTTGATAACAATTTTTCTAAATTGTCAATTTCTTAAATATTATTTTTGAAAACATCAAAAAAATCAATTTTGGCATATTACTTAATTAATTTAAGCAGATATTTATTTATCTTTTTTCGAGAATATCTTGTGATTTTAGCAGATTTAAGAAAGCCAAAATTTAACTTTTCTTGACATTTCCAATGAAATCTTTTTAAGGAAACTTGATAAAATAGAATTCCAGAGTAAAATTTAGGTTGATTCTGAGTTATTTGATGAAAAACACTTACTTAGTCACCATTGGAGCCACATTCTGTCTAGTGATCGCGGCTATTGTTACTGGATTGAGTCCCGCCAGAGCAGATTGGTCATCGACGAGTCCTTCTGGTTGTATCCGAGAGCCCGAAGACTATATTGGAGCAGTAACGTTAGGGCAAATGGCCTATCAAGGAATGTTTGCATCTCAAGGTATCCCTAGTGCCGCAGGGTTAAAAATGGCCTATGACATGGGAAAAGTAACGCCTCAAAGCGTTGTTCAAGCTGCGATTAAAGCTTGTATTCTCAGCAATAAGTATCAATTGGATCAAAATCAAGGGTATCTCAATGATCTCAATCAGGAGTTACGATCGCTAGCTCAGAATAATTAAATTGATTAATGTTCAAATTCACTACGGGATAAGCGATCGCCGTTTTCAAGAAAGGGAACTGTTGGGGTAAAATTCGTCATGGTCATGGTGCTTGCGAATTCCTCGACCCATTATAGAATTTTAAGCAACCAGCCGTTACGCTTTTTTGCCTTCCGTAATACAATAAACGGGGGGTTTATGGCGATGGTTAATTAGGTCGCCACCGAGAGACTAAGCAAGATATGACTAAGTTTGTGTTTGTGACAGGGGGCGTTGTTTCCAGTATTGGGAAAGGAATTGTCGCTGCAAGTCTAGGCCGCCTGTTTAAATCTAGAGATTATTCCGTTTCGATTTTAAAACTCGATCCCTACATTAACGTTGACCCCGGTACGATGAGTCCCTTCCAACACGGTGAGGTCTTCGTGACGGAAGATGGGGCAGAAACCGATTTGGACTTGGGACATTATGAACGCTTCACCGATACTTCCATGTCTCGCCTCAATAGTGTGACAACGGGTTCCATTTATCAGGCAGTATTGAACAAAGAACGACGGGGAGCTTATATGGGGGGAACGGTACAGGTTATTCCCCATATCACCAATGAAATTAAAGAACGTATTTTACGGGTGGCTCAAAATACCAATCCCGATGTGGTGATCACAGAAATTGGGGGAACGGTAGGGGATATTGAATCTTTGCCGTTTTTAGAGGCAATTCGTCAATTTCGTAAGGATGTGGGGCGTAATAACGTTTTGTATCTACACGTCACCCTAATTCCCTGGATTCCTGCGGCCAAGGAAATGAAAACCAAGCCGACCCAACATTCGGTTAAAGAATTGCGGTCGATTGGGATTCAGCCTGATGTTCTAGTTTGTCGCTGCGATCGCCCCTTAAATCAGGGCATGAAGGAAAAGCTCTCGGAATTTTGTGATGTGCCGGTAGAATCCGTTATTACCTGTCAGGATGCCAGTAGCATTTATGAAGTGCCTCTAATTCTGGAAAAAGAAGGATTAGCAGAACAGGTTTTAGAATTACTTCGTATGGAATCCCGCCGTCCCCATTTAGCGGAATGGCAATCGTTGGTGGATAAAATGCAATCTCCCCAACACGAGTTAGAAGTCGCCTTAGTCGGAAAATATGTACAACTCAGTGATGCCTATTTATCGGTCATTGAAGCCCTGGGTCATGCCGCGATCGCTGTTAGTAGTAAACTAAAAGTCCGATGGGTTAGTGCCGAAGAAATCGAAGAATCGGGCGCAGACAAATGTTTAAAAGGGGTTCATGCCGTGATTGTGCCTGGCGGCTTTGGTATTCGTGGTGTCGATGGAAAAGTCCAAGCCATTGAATACGCCCGCACTCAACAAATTCCTTTTCTTGGCCTCTGTTTAGGGATGCAGTGTTCAGTCATTGAGTGGGCTCGCAACGTTGCCCATTTAGAGGGAGCCAACAGTGCTGAATTTGATCCGGATACCCCAAACCCCATTATTAATTTGCTTCCTGAGCAACAAGATGTGGTAGATTTAGGAGGAACGATGCGTTTAGGGTTATATCCCTGCCGTTTAGTTCCCGATACGTTGGCATTTTCCCTCTACCAACAAGAAGTTGTTTATGAGCGACACCGCCACCGTTACGAGTTCAATAACGCTTACCGCAGCTTGTTTCTAGAGACAGGTTTTGTGGTCAGTGGAACCTCTCCCGATGGTCGCTTAGTGGAAATTGTCGAATATCCCAAACATCCTTTCTTCATTGCATCCCAATTTCATCCCGAATTTCACTCCCGTCCTAATCATGCCCATCCCCTCTTTTTAGGGCTGATGAAAGCGGCGTTAGAGTATCAGTCTCTCAGTATGGTTTGTTGCTCTTAACGGGCTGAACCGGGCTCTTTAAATCCCAGAAGGATTACTAGGGTAAAGGCGTTTGCTTGAAGTAGGAAACCCCGATCAAACTCGGAAAATAGCTCTGAAATCCCTTTTTATCGCCTCTCTTTTGCCATGAATCTATCTTTAGGTAGAGGCAGAGAGCATCAATTTCCAGAAAACTGTGATAAAAAGGAATAATACTCGAAAAATAACAGAGTTAAAACTTTCTGGTCTTCTAAGCTCTTATCTGTTTCGATAAACTTGGAATCACCTTAACTTCAACTACTTTTCACACGGACTAACCGTTTACATCTATGGAAATACAACTTATCAACATTGGCTTTGGTAACATCGTTTCTGCCAATCGTGTCGTCGCGATCGTTAGCCCCGAATCTGCCCCCATTAAACGGATCATCACTGACGCACGGGAACGAGGTCAACTGGTCGATGCAACCTACGGTCGTCGGACTAGAGCCGTAATCATTATGGATTCTAGCCATGTTGTCCTCTCTGCTATTCAACCTGAAACCGTTGCCAATCGCTTTGTTGTTAGCAAAGAAGCCTCCAACGTCAATTAATACCCAATTAGGTTCATGTCAATCGGTCAACTCGTTGTATTGACAGGCCCCAGTGGTGTTGGTAAGGGGACGTTAGTGCGGGCCTTATTAGCTCGGCATGGAGATTTATTTCTCTCTGTGTCGGCAACAACCCGCGCTCCCCGCCCAGGCGAAGTGGATGGCAGAGAATATTTCTTTGTCACTCAATCCCAGTTTCAAACCATGATTGAACAGGGTGAGCTATTGGAATGGGCCGAATATGCCGGTAATTATTACGGAACTCCCCGCACTTCGGTGGAGTCTCAGATTGCCTCTGGCAAAAAGGTAATTTTAGAAATTGAGGTGATAGGGGCAAGCCAAGTTAGAAAGACTTTTCCCGAAGCCTTACGAATCTTTATTTTGCCACCTTCGATGGAGGAGCTAGAGCAGCGTCTTAGAGGTCGGGGTCAGGATGCTGATGCCGCGATCGCGCTCCGTTTAGAACGAGCCAAGGAAGAATTAGCCGTTAGCCACGAATTTGACTATGAAGTGGTCAATGATGATTTAGAAACGGCTTTAGCTAAAATTGAAAAAATTTTATTCGGGACTGCGGTATGACCAATCTTGAATTTCTTGAACAATCCAAGCGGCCTCTGCGGGGTCTAAATTTTTTCCTAATGGGTAAATCTGATCAAATGTATTGAGATTAATCTGCTTGTAATCAGAAGTAGTCGGTGAAAAGACTCCCATAATGTCTTGACGTTTTCCCATTGCTTTTTGATAGGTTATTCCTAAAATTGTTTGGCTAATTTGGTATTGTTCATCCTCTAAAATAAGTTGAGTTTTAGAGAGTTTTCCCATCATTAAATCTATAACCAGTGTTAACAATACAATCCATAAATTTAAAAATAAAATTATTTCTAATTCCCAGAAAACAAACGATTTATTTGGTGTCAAATAATAATTTAATCCCATCAAGCCAGGCACGATCGCTAAACTCCAAATCGTCAAGCTCCACAAGCTAAAACGAGTCAAAGAATGAGATTGAGAAGTCTTTCCCGACAAGATATTCCATAGGCGAGACTGACCTGAAGCCAGTTTTAAGGTTAATACAGATTCAGATTTATTTAATTTAACTTGCGTTCGTTTCGGTTGAATAAGCTTCTGGCTGTGGTTAATAACGTTTGGCACGAAATTAAAAGGCTTATCTAAATCTAAAAGTCCGCTTAATGCCTCCGTTGCCGATTGATAACGCTTTTCTACGATGGGATGGGTTAACCTCGCTAACCATTGCTTAAATGGGCGACTAATATTAATTTGATCGTCTAAAACTAAAGCAGACTGTTGAGCGATTACGGTTTCAGGCGATCGCCTTGTTAATAAATGAATCAGCGTTGCGCCTAAACCATATAGATCCGAAGCAGGGACAGCTTTTCCCCAATATTGTTCAAGAGGCGTATAACCGCTACTCCCCACAACGGTAAAAGTTACGCCTGTGACGGTTTTATTGGCTTGAACGGCTCCAAAATCGATTAAATAAATATGTCCATCGGTTCCTAAAATTAAGTTACTGGGTTTAATATCCCGATGTAAAATTGGTGGATTAGATTCATGTAAATAAATCAGAATATTGAGAATTTCCTGAGCAATTTTTTTAAGATCGCTTTCACTAAAAGTTCTATTTTTATTAATTAATTCAGCTAAGGACGATCCGTATAAATATTCTTGAACTAGGGCAAACCAAGTGATACCTGAACCTAATTTTTGATCAATTTCAAAGGAGTCATGATAACGAGGAATGCGGTCATGGTTTAAACTTTGTAAAATCTCAGCTTCTCGTTCAAATAATTTAAATTCTGACCATTGCAGTTGAGGACTAAAGGCTAATAGCTTAATCGTTACCAATTGCGGCGATCGCGCGAAGAAGAGTAACTTAGCAACATTCAGCCAATCAAGATTATTTAACTTCTCCCAACGCCAAAGAAAGCCAAATTGATGGGACTGTAAATCAATAGCTAACCAGGTTTGACGATGATTCTCTGAATGCCCCAACGATTGTTTCAGGAGATAACGTTTATCGAGAATGTCACCTGGATTAAACATGACAAATTTTTGAATAATAGTAGTGGTGTAAAGAGGGATAAAGCAATAATTACATAAAATATATTGCGTAAATCAACACTTTCAAGGTTGACATTTTTACAATCTTATTTTTACCTTAATTCAAGCGAAAACATATTATTCATCAATGACTCAACTTAAGCAGTCTTGTTCGAGTTATTGTTTTAATCCTTGGTTTTGAATCGTTTCATATAGAGCTTTATCGGTAAGCGGCTCAATTGGCCCGTTCTCAATGCCCTGAATTAGAGATTGACGAATCTTAGAGGTATATGGACGGTTTTTCTAGCAAACCGATGAGGAAAAGCTAGAAAAATTACGAGAATTGTATGAAATTACCGAAGAGGAATTGGAAGGAGTAAGATCTGACTTATACAGTTATTCAGAGTTTATGTTAATTTTTAGGGTTTATTAATTAAACTCAGTAGTTATTAAATTGTTCTACTTATATCTACTTATTATAATAAACCTGCCAAGTGCAATGGCCCGTGACCACTAATTAATTCAATAATTAGGGCAATAAATCCTAGCATAGCTAAACGACCATTCCAAACCTCCGCGGCGGTTGTCATCCCCCACTCCCAACGCTCTTGAGGATACATCTTCATGTTTTTGTTAGGACGAGCGACCGCATCAAAGGAAGCTGGCGGTTTCGAGAGGGAATTAATTACCAAATGGGCAAGGGAATCGATAAAGACAGGATGGGTATTCAAAGCAGGAACTCGTTGGAAGTTGGTAATACCTGCTTCTTCGGCAATTTCCCGATACTCAATATCAATTTCCTGTAAGGTTTCAATGTGTTCTGAGACAAAGCTAATGGGAACAACCAGTAAATCTTTGACCCCTTGCTCTCCCAGTTCATTTAAAGCATCTTCGGTGTAAGGTTTGAGCCATTCTACGGGGCCAACACGACTTTGATAAGCCAAAGTATGGGGATTAGGTCGATTAAGAGTTTTCATAATCAGCCGAGTACAGGCTTCAATTTCTTCTTGATAGGGATCGCCGGCTTCATCGACATAGCTTTGAGGAACGCCATGCGCGCTAAAGAAAATATGGGCAGAATCGGGATTGGGAAACTTGGTTAATTCCTGAGCAATTAAATCCGCCATTGCTTGTAGATAAAGGGGATCGTCATACCAAGAGGGAATTAAGGTATAGTCAATTTGCCGTAAAGTCGAATCTTGTTTCCACATTTCTTCCAAGATACGGAAGCTGGAACCACTGGTACTAATGGAAAACTGGGGATAGAGGGGGAGTATGACTAACCGTTGAATGCGATCGCGCTTAATCTGCTCAATAGCCTCTTCGGTAAAAGGATGCCAATAGCGCATACCGATGTAGATCACAGGTTCCTCGCCCAATTCGGTTAACCGTTGATCTAACGCCTCGGCCTGAGCTTGTGTAATTTTTAGTAAAGGAGAGCCACCGCCAATTTCTTCGTAATTCGCTTGGGATTTTTTAGCTCTTAATGTGGAAATCATCCAGGCTAACGGTTTTTGTAGCCAAGGAAATGGTAAACGAATAATTTCGGGATCAGAAAAGAGATTGAAGAGGAAGGGACGAACATCCTCTAATTTTTCCGGCCCTCCTAAATTGAGCAACAGTACCCCAACACGACCCATAGCTTTTAATGAGAAAGATTTGCAGATTCTTTACCAAGTGTAACAATATATGGGAAAAAGGGAAGCCTTTTACTATCCGTCTAACAGATTAATCTGGGATGACCCCCCTACACATCACAAACCATCCTTACGGCTAGTACCCAAGAAACTTTGATTTAGACCGTGTGTTTGACGATCTCCCTGCTCCGACGGGCAAACGCTATTGCATGAACGGTGCTGCCTCAAAATTTATGCCAAGTGCCAAGTCAAGAATGAATATTCAATCAAAGATCTCATCAAGCCGTAGTTAATACTAGGGCTTGCTAGAGTCGGTTAAGTGCTTACCCATTAAGGTTTTGGTTATTTTTTATGATTAATTTTTTTATTAACGGTTAATTAATACGCCGAAATACATATTTAAAAAGGCTCGGTAGACGATAGCCTTAATCACCACTAATTTAGTTTCTAGTAAATTCAATACATCTGAATTTTTCGGACTGTGCTACTATCTTAGTCATGATTCCTTAGAAACAAAATTAAAGTTCTAAGGTCAAGCATCGTGGTGGTGTGTAGAGGAATTTAATTAAATCATGACGACTAGTCATCTCAAAGGACAGCGCAGTTATTTAAAACCTATCCGCATTGGTGTTATCGGTGTAGGTAGTATGGGACAACATCACACTCGTGTCCTAAGCCTATTAAAAGATGTGGAATTTGTTGGGATCTCCGATGTCAATGTGGAACGGGGTCTAGATACGGCAAGTAAATATCGCGTTCGTTTTTTTGAGCGTTATCAAGATTTACTTCCTCATGTGGATGCGGTCTGCGTTGCAGTTCCGACCCGTTTACACCATACAGTGGGCATGGCTTGTTTAGAAGCCGGGATTCATACACTGATTGAAAAGCCTATCGCGGCTAGTATTGCCGAAGCCGAATCGTTGGTAAATGCGGCGGCCGAATCCAACTGTATTTTACAAGTCGGCCATATTGAACGTTTTAATCCTGCCTTTCAAGAACTCAGCAAAGTTTTAAAAACCGAAGAATTATTAGCTCTCGAAGCCCATCGCATGAGTCCCTATTCCCATCGAGCCAATGATGTTTCGGTGGTCTTGGATTTAATGATTCATGATATTGATTTACTCCTAGAATTGGTTGGTGCTCCGGTTACAAAATTAACCGCTAGTGGTAGTCGCGCTTCTGATTCGGGGTATTTAGACTATGTAACCGCTACCTTAGGCTTTGCTAACGGGATTGTTGCGACTTTAACGGCCAGCAAAGTAACCCATCGTAAAATTCGACGTATTGTTGCCCATTGCAATAACTGCTTAACCGAAGCCGATTTTCTTAATAATGAAATCCTAATCCATCGTCAAACGACGGCGAATTATTCCGCTGATTATGGTCAGGTGCTTTATCGCCAAGATGGATTAATTGAAAAAGTTTACACCAGTAATATCGAACCCCTCCATGCTGAATTGGAACATTTCGTTTATTGCGTTCGTGGTGGCGATCAACCGTCAGTGGGAGGAGAGCAGGCTCTCAAGGCTTTACGTTTAGCCAGTTTAATTGAAAAAATGGCGTTAGATGACCAAGTATGGCAACCGACAGAATCGGAACTGGAATATCGCTATCCCTCTCTTCGGTTACAAGAGGCAGCCATCTAATTAAATTGGGATAAAGTCTCAGATTGAAGTCTGTAATTAATGATGGGCTTAGAAAATGAGGGAAAGCATAAACAAGATTAATCTTTAATCAAGAGCTTCCATCGGTTAATTAAATTTTTTGTAGCCAATAATGTTGAAACCCCAAAGAGCAAAATTGAGTTATTTAGCCACTGTTTTGAATAATAAAATGGTGCGCTGGTGGATAGTCGGCATTGCTTTTATGGTTATCAATATTGTTCTGTTGGATTACTTTAAAGTTAATCTCCAGACATTGCTCACTGGTCTATCCCATTTATCCTCTGAAGACGTTCATCGTTGGTCTCTTTCGGTAGCCACTATCGCCTCGGCCGAAATTTGTACGCTGACTCGATATTTAATTAATGATTATTGGGTGTTTGGGAATCCTCGCCCAACTTGGAAACGGTGCTGGGAATATCATGTTGCCAATGCAACCAGTTTTTTTGTTTGGTGTTTTATCACCATTGCTTTAGGGGAAAAATTAGGCCTTGATCACCGTTTAGCGGCAATTTTGGCAACAATCGTGTCGGTTTTTGTTAGTATGGCAACCAATTTTTTATGGGTTTGGCGATCGCCGAAAAAACGGCCAAGACCCAAAGAGTAGTGATAATAGAGTAATAATAAAACTTTAAGGCAAGTATTTTATGAAAATTGGGGTTCCTAAAGAAATTAAGGATCAAGAATTTCGTGTTGGCTTAACACCTAGTAGCGTTAACCTGTTGACCCATCAGGGCCATACGGTGGTAGTTGAAACCCAGGCAGGAATCGGGGCCAGTTTCAGTGATCGCGATTATGAACAGGCAGGGGCAACTATTGTTACCGAAGCCAAAGAAGCCTGGCAGCAGGAACTTGTCATCAAAGTTAAAGAACCCTTACCGTCAGAATATGACTATTTAACATATCCCAAAATTCTTTTTACCTATCTCCACCTCGCCGCGAATCGGCAGTTAACTGAAGCCCTGATTCATTCGGGAATTACCGCGATCGCCTACGAATCCGTAGAACTAGAAGATGGTCGCTTACCCCTACTCAGCCCTATGAGTGTCATTGCTGGACGCTTAGCCGTGCAGTTTGGAGCTAGATATTTAGAAAAACAACAAGGCGGGCGGGGAGTCTTACTCGGTGGAATTCCAGGGGTTAAAGCTGGTCAAGTTGTTATTTTAGGCGGTGGCGTTGTCGGCACAGAAGCGGCTCGTATGGCCATTGGCTTAGGGGCACAAGTCCAAATTCTTGATGTTAATGTTGAACGCCTAAGCTATCTCGAAACCCTTTTTGGCTCACGGGTTGAATTACTCTATAGTACCCCTGCCCAAATTGAAGCAACGGTTCCCCATGCAGATTTATTAATTGGCGCAGTTCTCATTCCCAATAAACGCGCCCCCATCTTAGTGTCCCGTGATTTGGTTAAAAACATGCGGTCAGGTTCGGTTATTATCGATGTGGCCGTGGATCAAGGCGGTTGTATCGAAACCTTAAGAACCACCTCCCATAGTCAACCGAGCTATACCGAAGAAGGCGTTGTCCATGTCGGCATTCCCAATATGCCAGGCGCAGTACCTTGGACATCAACCCAAGCATTAAATAATAGTACTTTACCCTACGTTGTAAAACTGGCTAATCAAGGCTTAGAAGTTTTAAAAGCAGACAAAGCACTCGCTAAAGGTTTAAATATTCAAAATCAGCGTTTAATTAATCCTGGTGTGCTATCGGTTTTTCCCGATTTAACTCCATAGGTAGAAGCACTGATTCCCCTAATTCCACCAATTTTTGCGCTCAAGGTCTATGATAGACAGAACTTTATCGTTTAATTTTTTGAGATTTTAGTATTGTTAAAATGCTTAATAAAATCTTCATTTAATGCTTTGACTCGGTTAATTAAGCCTGATTAGTAATATTTTCTAAAGATATCACTCAACAACCGTTTTTATACGGGATTAGAAATGCTTAATTTTTTTAAAAAACCTTAAAAATCAGTAGTTCCCCTTATTTAAGAGATGAACATTTCGGAAATGGACACGATAAAATAAATAGAGGGTAATAGCGCGAAAAAGCCTACCTCTTTATTTCGATGTCTCTCCGTTTTTCTAATCCTTTGAAAAATGAGCGGGTGTTATTTCAAGAGTCAAAGTGGGAAAGTTAAACGTAGCCAAAAATAATGCCCTTTGTTATCTCGTCTTATCTATCGAGAAACCACCATGCTAGTTCATTCTTTTGAATCCAATCCAGAATCCTATACTGAATTGGCAGCAACCATTGCTCCCAAAAAGGCTTCTGATTCAACGTTAGTAGAGGTAATGCCAATGTTAGAAGGTGATCCCTTAATGTTGGAACTATCCGACCTTACTTTTACGGAAGTCTCCCCGCAGCAAAAAAGTAGCACGGATCTGGTAAGGCTCTATTTACAAGATATCGGCAAAGTCCCTCTCCTCAAAAAGGAAGAAGAAGTTGTCAAGGCGCAACAACTGCAACGCTATCTTCAATTGGTAGAAATTCGTTCTCAAGCGAAGGAACAAGGCGATCCGCTGATTATTGATTTTGTTAATTTGATCTCGATTCAAGAGACGTTGATGTCTAAGTTGGGCCATCGTCCTTCCTTGTCTCGGTGGGCAAAAGAAGCTCAAATAAGTGTGGCCGATCTCAAACAGATTCTTCTAACCGGAAAACAGCATTGGGCTGAGTTAGCAGGGTTAACCGTTGAAGAATTAGAAGCCCAACAGACTCAGGGACTGCAAGCAAAAGAGCAAATGATTAAGGCCAATTTGCGCTTAGTGGTTTCGGTGGCAAAAAAATATCAAAATCGGGGTTTGGAACTGCTGGATTTAATTCAAGAAGGGACATTGGGTTTAGAACGAGCCGTAGAAAAATTTGACCCAACCAAGGGCTATCGGTTTAGTACCTATGCCTATTGGTGGATTCGACAAGGCATTACACGGGCTATTTCCACACAAAGCCGTATGATTCGTCTGCCTGTCCATGTCACCGAGAAATTAAATAAAATCAAACGGGCCCAACGAAAAATTGCTCAGGAAAATGGCCACACCGCAACCGTCGAAGAAGTGGCAAAAGAGTTAGAAATGACTCCTGATCAGGTACGAGAAATCCTAACCCGTGTCCCCCGTTCGGTGTCGTTGGAAACGAAGGTGGGTAAGGATAAGGATACGGAATTAATGGATCTGTTGGAAACGGAAGAAACGTCTCCTGAAGATAGCTTGGCTAATGAATCTCTCCGTAAAGAGTTAAAACAACTAATTGGCGATTTAACGGGACGAGAGCAGGAAGTCATTGCGTTACGTTACGGGTTCCAAGATGGGACTGCCTATTCCCTATCGGATATTGGTCGCCTGTTGAATTTATCGCGGGAACGGGTACGGCAAATTGAAGCCAAGGCTCTACAGAAATTACGCCATCCTCGACGACGCGATCGCATTCGGGATTTCTTTGAAGGCTTAGGTTAATGAACTTAAGGATCTATCTTAAGATAGAAAACGTAATAACAATTCTCAATTGTCTGTATAGGAAGGAGTTTAGAGGTCGTTTACATAATGCGGAGTAAAACTTAATGGGAGTAACAATTTAATTTTACAAATTTTTAGTCCTTTAAAGTGAAAGTATTTTGGAAAATGCCCCAAAACTCCGCTTACAAGCATTTTTCAAACACTGCAAAAAATTGCCGTATCTAGAATTGAGAAATTGAGAATTGCTACCTCATAATAATTCAATGTACGATAACAAATATTAAAATTTTTCAATGAATTGAAGGGACTGCTGCTTTTTGTAGTAAAATTCTTGAAAAGTCTTAATAGATGTAGATTCATGAGTATTGTTCCCTCTCTTGCTACGGTTTTAGCAACGGTTTACGATAAACTAACGACTTTTGCGGGGCTTGAAAGTTTTTGGACGAGTTTCGATTCCATTTTTGGAACGGAATACAATATTTCAATTGCGCGATCGCTACGTTCACAGTGGCAAAGTGGGAATTTTAGTCAGTTACCGACAATTCAGGTGATTAGTAGTGATATTTTGGGCAATGCGCGGGGAGCTTATGCCAGCAGTACGAATATTATTTATTTGTCGGATGGTTTTGTGGAAGCAGCTAGTCCACAGCAATTAGAGGCAGTAATTTTGGAGGAGATTGGGCATTTTGTGGATGCTCAGGTGAATAGTACGGATACGGCTGGGGATGAGGGAGAATATTTTGCGAAGGTTGTCTTAAATCAATCGTTGGGTGATATAGAAATTACTCGGCTGAAAACGGAAGATGATCATGCGGTGGTGATGATTAATGGGCAGGCAACAGCGATCGAAATGGCAACGACTTCAGAAATTGCTAATTCAGTAACGGAATTTTCAGGGGTACAAGGACAAAACAACTGGTATTACGGTTACTATGATGGGCCTTTTGTTAGTTCTGATTTTCAACAAATGACGCAGTTTGGTAACAATCCGCAGTTTAACCAAAATGCTTGGTTGGTTCAAAATGGCACTTACTGGACAACTTTATCTCCAACCCTTGCTCACGGAAATGGAACAATTACAAGTAACGGCAGATCTCCTATTGAACAATGGTCAGTACGACGCTGGATTAGCGAAGTTGATGGAAATATCACGATTACTGGTCGCCTAGCTAAAGACGCAACTATCGGTAATGGTGGAAATGGTGTCATTGGCCGCATATTAGTTGATGGAGTAAATATTTGGTCACAAGCAATAGACGGCAATAATACAACGGGAATTAACTATTACATAACAACAACAGTTCATAGAAATTCTACTGTTGACTTTGCTCTTGATCCACGAAGTTCCAGCGATCTGTACGACGCAAGTATATTTACTTCTGTTATTCACAGCGGATCTGGAATTACTTATGGAGATTCAACGTACTACTTAACAACAGCTACCAGTTGGACAAATGCCGAAGCTCAAGCCGCTGTAATGGGAGGACATTTAGTTACTATCAATGATGCAGCAGAAAATCAGTTTTTGGTTAATACTTTTGGTGGAACAGAATATTTGTGGATTGGCTATACTGATGCCGCAGTTGAAGGTCAATGGAAATGGGTAAGCGGTGAGATATCAACTTATGTAAATTGGGCTACAGGAGAGCCTAATAACTACACTGGAATTAATAGCAGTGGAGAGGATTATTCCTTCATGAATTTTAACTCTCCAGGTAAATGGAATGATACAAATAACACTGATTATAATAAAGCTTACCGAGGCATTGTTGAAGTCAAAAACAATACAGTTGCACTTGTTATCAACGATGTCAGCATTATTGAAGGAAATAATGGAACAAAAAATGCCATTTTTACTGTTACTCGCACAGGTACAGCAACTAACACTATTACCGTCAATTATGCAACAGCTAATGGAACAGCTACACTAGGAAGTGACTATATCGCTACCAGTGGAACCCTAACCTTTGCCCCCAACGAAACAACCAAAACTATCACCATCTCTATCCTTGGTGATACAACTGTTGAATCGGATGAAACCTTTTTCGTTAATCTGAGCAATCCTAGCAACGCCACTATTACCGATGCTCAAGCCGTTGGAACAATTACCAATGACGATGAGTTTAAATATATAATTGATTATGGAATTTACGAATTTCTAGCAAAAGACACCGCTTACAAAACTTGGAGTATTGGCAACTTAATTGATAGCTCCAACAGAATAGAAGCCATTGACGGCTTAGACTATAAAGTTGATCGTATTTTTAATCAAAATGGCTTTTATGGTATCGGCTTAATTTCCCCTTCCAATTACGCACCGATATTAGCCATTCGAGGAACTCAACCAACAGACTTAAAAGATATTGGAGCTGATCTTGATGCAGATGGAATTGGTGTAAATCAATACAATGCCAATCTTAATGTCATTGATTGGTTAAAACAATACAATAACGCAAGCATTGTCGGTCATAGCTTAGGCGGAGCCTTAACCCAACTTTACGCTTCTACTGTTACCAATCAGGGCGGAACTCTGGGTAAAGTTATTACCTTTAATTCTCCTGGTATTACCAAAGAATTTGCCAACAAATTTGTTTCTAGCAATGCTCAAGAAGTCAAACATTACATTACATCAGGTGACTTTGTTAGTTTAGGCGGTGATGACTTTATCAAGGGCAATTATACTTTAGCCTCGTTTAGCGACTTCAATCCTGGTAATAAACACCTGTTACCAATTCTAACCAATCAAGTTGGCTACGATAAATCAGGATTTGAGAATCAAAAACCTAACAATGTCAAACTACAGGATTTTTCTAATGTAGATTGGCTAAATAACGATTTCTATACCTATGCTGATCCAGAATTTTGGGCATTTCTAATTGGAGCAAAAATCGCAACAGAGACGATTCCAGGTCTCGATGCTTATCAAAATATTCCTCTCACTTTAGCGTTCCGAAAAACTCTTGAAACTCAACGATCAGCAACGGGAACACATCTTCAAGAAATCCTAGATAAAGCTCCGATTAGTATATCTAACCAAAGCCTAAAATTAAAATTTCCAGATATTGAGTTTTACCCTCTCGATTCCTTCAAAATTAAAGCAGATAATCTTTCTGTAACTTATCTAAACCAATCAGAACCTAGCTTTATTTTACAAGGTGATGTGTCGTTACCAAACCTATTTGATGCCCGTGCCAACTTTAGTGAAAATAATTACATCCAAGTTAAACAGACAGGGCTAGAGGTTGCAGGCAAATTATCAGTTCGGGAAATTCCCTTACTATTTTCTGGTTGGGGAATTAAACGAGCTGAACTTAGCTTTAATACGGCGCAACAAACCGTTAGTGGTCAAGCTACAATTTCTCTTCCCAGTGGGCTAGATATTTCAGGAGGCTTAGGGTTTGCTCAGGGGAAATTAGACTCTATTTCCCTCGGTCTTAGCAACCTCAATAAACCGTTGGGCAGCACAGGAGTATTTCTGCAAGCCATTGACGGTGCAGTGAACAATATTGCAAATGCTAGCAACCTTGAATTTATAGGTGGTGTGGACTTAACGGCTGGGCCAGAAATTAATATCTCTTTGCCTGACTGGTTAGGTGGAAATAAATCTGGTTCATTACTCAGTCTTGACCTAACTTCTAGTATCAACAAAGACCGATTAAATGGCAATGGTCAAATAAAACTGATTAATGGCTTTGGAAGTGGTGACGGCTATGCAGAACTCAATTGGAATCAAGGATTTTTCAAGGGTGATTTAAACCTTAATATTGCTGATTTTATTCATGGCTCCGTTAATTTTCGTACAGACTCTAAATTTGATAAAATCACTTTTAATGGTAATACCCAAGTTAAAGTTCCAAACGTCAATCTCTCTATTCCCACTTTTTGGGGGGGCGAAGCTAAAGTTAATCTTGGAGGGCAAACATTAAGTAATTCTAAGTTTGTTCTTGAATTTAGTAATGATAATAATCTTAGTAACGACTTTATTCGTGCATCAGGAGAAATTGACTTAGGCTTTAAAAAAGAAAACGCAAGTATTCAAGTTTGGTTTAATGGAAAAACAGAAGCTAACATTGGCCAATTTCAAACAAAAATTGGGAGTTGGGATATTGCTCAAGGAACCCCGTGGGTGGTTCTTAACGCCAATTGGGATAATCCGAGTAATAATGTAGCCGTTCAAGTTAAAACTCCCGATGGCCGCATTTTAAATGAATCAAATTTTGCTGCTAATAATATTAGTATCGTGACTGCCTTATCAAGTTCAACTAGCAGAGCAGTCGTCATTCAAAATCCTACTAAAGGCATTTGGGATATTAATGTTGCTAATACAACGGGCTTAGGCAATGTTCAATATAGTGCTTTTCGTGATTCTGTTGCTCCCACCATAGCAATTACTAGTGTTACTCAGAATGCAAATTTAACCGATTTTACTATTAGCTATAATGCGATTGATCCTGATTCTCAGGCAAAAATTAGCCTTTACTACGACACAGATAAAGCTGGCAATGACGGTATTTTAATTGCCAATAACATCAACGAACAAAATGGCTCAGGAACTTTTAATTGGAATACGGAAGGTTTACCGACAGGAAATTATTATGTTTATGGAATGATTTTAGATGATAATAATAACCCTGTTTTTAGTTATGCCAATGCACCCATTACAATTAGCGAAAATGCTGATTTAGAAATCACAAAAACAGCCAATTTTGACTCAATTGTCATTGGTCAAGATTTGACTTATACCGTCACTGTTACTAATAAAGGAACAATGACTTCTAAAGAAGTCAAATTATTAGAAACTCTACCAGAAACGACTACTTTTAAGTCTGCAAGTTTAACTCCTAGCCAAACTAATTTAAATAATCTTACTTTTAATCTCGGCAATTTGGCCGCAGGTACAAGCAAAACCTTAACCATTAATGTTATTCCCACCGTAGTCGGTTATATTGAGAGCCGCTCTCAGATTACTTCCTTAACCTATGATCCCAACTATATCAATAATACAGTTTCAGCCATAGTAATGGGGATAGAGCCGCCAACTCTCTCTATTTTGGCAACCAATTCTTCTCAAACAGAAGAAAACTCAGGAACCAAAGCCTTTACTTTTACGGTAACCCGTAGTTCAACTATCGGAAATAATAGTGTTAACTGGGCAGTAACAGGCACAGGTACAAATCCAGCTAACGCAACAGATTTTGTAGGAGGAGCCTTACCTTCTGGAATTGTCAATTTTTTGGCGGGGGAAACCTCCCAAGTCATCACTGTTAACGTTCAAGGGGATACCACCATTGAAACGACGGAAGCCTTTACTGTCACCCTTTCTAATCCGACCAATGGCGCGACCCTTACCACCGCAACAGCCCTCGGTAAGATTATTAACGATGACAGTTTGCCCCCCCCCGCCACCTGGACA
>CAYZWO010000024.1:0-40754 GCA_964482215.1 uncultured bacterium | reverse complement strand
TCTTGCATCTGTGCAATATCCGATTCTGACCAATGCCGTTCCGATTGGCAATGATGGGCTACCAACAGTCCCCATAGTCCCTTATCCGTCAAGATCGGTGCAACCAAATTAGCACGGACTTTCAACTCTCGCAGAAAATTCCGATGGCAGTCGGCGATCGCTTCTTGTTCAATGTCAGGAATTGCCCGAACCCGTCCCGCTAAATAGAGATCGGCATATTCATGATTGAAACATTCGGCGGGGCCACTAGAGCCAAAAATAGATAAATCCTCCGAACTCAACGCCTCAAAAGTCACTTGTCCTTCCCATTTTCGATAGAAATAGTACAGTAGGAGCCTATCCACCTGTAATAATTGCCGTAAATCCTGCGTTGTTTTTTGTACTAAAGTATCCTGAGTAATTTTTGTGCTTAAACGCGCCACAATCCTTTTTAAGCCGTAATCAAAACTTGCTGGGTTAGGTAGATGATTCACGTTTACGATCACTAATTGATAATTGATGCAATATGATAGATTAACATGCTCGATCTTATTGTTGAAAGGACACTTTCGGATGACGAGCTGTGTCTTCATACTTGATTTTATCGCCTTGACAAGAAAGAAAAAGTGTAAAAAATAATGTATTTCATTGGTCATTACAATCTATGCAATTGTTTCTTACCCATTTTATGTGTATAACTACTAACGTTTAGTTTTTTTTGACAATGCCATTTCAACAATTTTTAGAAATTTGTCCTATTGGAATATTTATTATTGATGCGAAAGGCCATCCTTATTATCTCAATCAAAAGGCATTAAATATTTTAGGAAAAGGGGTGTTGACTTCAGCAAATATTGAGCAATTAAATGTAATTTATCAGTCCTATCAAGTTGGAACTAATCAGCTTTATCCTGTTACCGAAAATCCTTTAATTAAAGCCTTACAGGGGGAATCAACTACTATTGAAGACATGGAAATTCATCAGGGCGGACAAATTATTCCCCTAGAATTTTCTGCTTCCCCAATTTTTGATAAACAGGGTAAAATTATTTATGCGATCGCGATTTTCCAAGACATTAGTGAACGACGGTATAAAGAACAAAAACAAGAACAACTCCGCCAAGAATTAATCCGTAAATACCAAGGAGTCCAGCAAGAAAACCAAAGCTTAAAAGCCTTTATTGAGCGTCAACAACAAGAAATTGACCAGTTAAAGCACCAAATTGAGCAAATTAAGACGGGAAAGAAAAAGTAAGATGATGTCCCAAGCCCGTGCTGGTTATACTCTCCCTGTTTTTGCTTGTGCGTCAGCGATCGCGGCTGTGCGGCATTTACGGCAGGATTTGATTACGCGATCGGTACAAGTCAATTTACTGGAACCCCCCGAAATCGTAGAGATTGAGATTGAACAGGTAGCAAAATTACGAAATAATCACGCCTTAGCCATTACTCGCAGCGATCCAGGCGATAACTTAGATTTAACGCGCCATACCCCGATTTGGGCATTGGTAGAACTCAAAGCAGGGCCAGCAGAAATCATCATTCAAGGCGGCGAAGGCATCGGCAAACAAGTTAATCAAGAAGGGAAAGCTGCGATTTATCGGTACGCTCAACGGTTATTACAGGAAAATCTTCAACTCTGGTTGCAACCATCCGAAAGTATCGTGGTTACTCTGATTCTACCCGAAGGAAAAGCCTTAGCAGAAAGAACCTCCAATGCGGCCTTTGGTGTCGTTGAAGGTTTATCGTTATTAGGAACGACGGGAATTTCTGAACCCCTCAGTGCGCCGCAACAGTTAGAAGCGTTTCAAGTTGAATTAACTCAAAAAGCACAACATTTTGATACTTTGGTGTTTTGCATTGGGGAAAATGGCCTAGATTTAGCCCATCAATTAGGTATTCATCCTGAGCAATTAATAAAAACAGCCAATTGGTTAGGCCCTATGCTTGTTACTGCGGCTTCATCCGATATTTCTAGCCTGTTACTCTTTGGCTATCACGGTAAGCTAATCAAATTAGCAGGGGGAATTTTTCATACTCACCACCATTTAGCGGATGCTCGGTTGGAAATTTTAACGGCTCAGGCAGCTAAAACAGGTTTACCGACGGATTATCTTCAGCAACTTTTAGCCTGTTCGACGACCGAAAGTGCCTTAACCCTGCTACGTCAGTGGGAGCAGGATTTAAAGCAAACTTGGGTCAAGCCCATTTATCAATCCATTGCCGATACGATTGATCAGCGTTCTCAGCGTTATGTTTATGAACACACAGGGAAAACCCTTGAGATTGGTTCGGTTTTATTTGATCGCGATCGCCGAATTTTGATCCAGAGCCAACAGGGAGAACAAATCCTGAAGCTATTAGTTGAGAATCATAAATAAAGCTTTATCGCTGAGTTTGCTCTGTAAACACGCTAAAATCAAAGAGTGTTGAATAATCCAAAACTAATTTGATTAATGTGCAGATAAGCTTCTCGATACTATCCCCCCTAGCCCCCCTTTCAAAGGGGGGAAGACGTAGGCGGGGGGATTTACTAAATGCAATGTTTTTTATTGGATTTAGTATGGATAAACAATGAATAAACCGCTTATTTTAGGTGTTAGTGGAGCTTCTGGGTTAATTTATGCTGTCAGAACCCTTAAATTTTTATTAGAAGCGGATTATCCCGTTGAATTAGTCGCGTCCAAAGCAACCTATCAAGTTTGGCAAGCTGAACAATCGATCCGTATGCCCTCCGAACCTGAACCCCAGGAATTCTTTTGGCGAGAACAAGCAGGAGTCCCCATTGCAGGTAAATTACGGTGTCATCGCTGGGGAGATGTGGGAGCCGCGATCGCGAGTGGATCATTTCGGACAATGGGGATGATTATTACGCCCTGTAGCATGAGTACAGTGGCTAAACTGGCCGCTGGTTTAAGTTCCGACTTATTAGAACGGGCTGCTGATGTCCAACTCAAGGAAGGAAGACCGTTGGTGATTGTACCCCGTGAAACCCCGTTAAGCGTAATTCATTTGCGGAATTTAACGACCTTAGCCGAGGCGAATGTGCGGATTGTTCCTGCGATTCCTGCTTGGTATCACAATCCCCAAAGTATTGAAGATTTGGTGGATTTTGTCGTGGCTCGTACCTTAGATCAATTAAATATTGACTGTGTTCCCCTGAATCGTTGGCAAGGCGGGTAAAATAAACAGCAATATTTATCGATCTCCGTAATTTTTCATGAAACCGTCTAAATCTCCCTCACCATCTGTCCAATTGTGGCGATCGCTGAATAACTCGGCCCTGTTGCGTTACCTGTTATTGTTCGGATGTGGTTGGGTGACGGTTCTCTTGATTAACTATTTCTACACCACCATTGCCCTGTTTACCGCAGCAGGCATCTTTGCAGCATTGCTCAATTATCCAGTGGCTTGGTTATCTCGCTATATTCCCAGACCGTTGGCGATCGCGATTAGTTTTATCGGCTCTCTGATTTTAATCATCGCCCTAGTAGCCTTTATTGGTTTAGAAGCGATTAACCAGGGGCAAGCCTTAGGCAGTAACTTGACCGACATTTTAAAAAAACAAGATATTTTCCCATTTCACGATTTTTTAGACCGATTAGATATCACCAAAATTATTGGTACGCTACAAACGGGATTAGCCTCCAGTTTAGGGGTTGTCCAAGGTCTCTTTTCCAGTTTGTTTATCGGCATTTTTGGAGCAGTCATTAGCCTCTATATGCTCATTGATGGAGAAAAGCTCTGGCAGATGTTCCTCAATTTGGTTCCTCTCGCCTACCGCGATCGCTTTGCGTTGACTTTTCGGCAGAGTTTTCTCGGTTTTATTCGGGGACAAGTAATTTTAATGGTCTTTTTGTCCCTGGTAAGCTTTATTGTTTTTTCCTTCTTAGGCGTTAATTATTCACTAATTCTGGCAATTATTTTGGGACTCTTGGATGCGATTCCAGGCATTGGCGCAACCTTAGGAGTTTTGCTGGTTTCGTTTTTAGTCCTTGCGTCTCAAGGGGCTGAAGTAGCTATTCCCGTTATTGTTGCCAACTTGATTCTGCAACAGGTTCAAGATAATATCGTCCGTCCGAAAGTCATGGGCAATGCTCTAGAATTAAACCCAGTCCTTCTCTTTTTAGCCTTATTTATTGGGGAACAGGTTGCAGGATTATTAGGGATTTTTCTATCTATTCCCATTGCAGGCATGATTGCCATTTGGATACAGTTAGTCCGGGAAGAAAACGCGCCAACTTTGGAAGAAGTTACAGGGGATATAGGTGAAAAGTAATTTAGATCAGAGCAAAGATTTATTCTAAATTTCTAGTGATGACGATGCAATGACATCACAATCTCCTACTTTTTTGTGATTAAGCACCTTACTTTATGCTTACGATAAATTTTGACAAAATTATTATAATTTCCTTTTCTGAAACATTAGATTTAATTTTAATGCTCAAATATCTTTCTTCTTTAGATGACTTAAGGGCAAAAGTGGGAATGCTTTGTTTTCTTTCTCCCGAAATAGCATGAGTTATTTAACGGGATAGTCTTGGATTTTGATTGTTTTATCTCTGTCAAGTATTTAGAAATTCAGTATTAGAATTGCTGCTCTAATTCGGTACTTGTTGACAATGCGAAAGCTTTATGAATACTCCTTTAGGTAGAGGAGCAGTGGCAAGAAGATTAACTAAAGTTATTTTATTGCAGAGTTTTTCCGTATATCGTTCCAATCTGGCGCGTTATGTGGGAATTTTACATCTAATGTATAGTTATGCTGCTGGGTTATCTAGAGGGAAAACTTTCCTTTTCAGTTGTCTTAGATTGAGTTGAAGTAGCGATAGCAGTGTGGCTCTTCATACAAATAAAAAATAGTTTGATCAAGTGCCTTACTTATTAAGAAAAGAGAGTGGAAGGTATTCTCCTTGGTACCGTCAACCCAAACTGAACTTGATAAAGTAGTCATGGCTAGAGGAGTTTTTTGATTTAGGTTTTAGTAAAAAAATAATCCAAAATCCAGAAGGAGCAATGCGATGACAGTCAATCTGGAAATTCAGGATGGTAATCCTTGGTGGGATAGTCCTAACATTTGGACAGTTCCCGGAGATAATCCTGAAGGTGCTATGGGTATGCCTATAGCGGGACAATCTTGTTATGTTTGGTCAAAAGTGTTTAATAGCGGCACTTCAAGAGTGGAGAATGCTACGGTTCGTTTCTATTGGGCTAATCCCGCTGTTGGTTTTGATCGCACTACAGCAAACTTTATCGGAACAGCTTATGTGACGCTTAGTGCAGGAGAATCAGCGGATGTACTCTGTCTGACACCGTGGGTGCCACAGTTTGTTAATGAAGGTCACGAATGTTTATTGGCAGAGGCTTTTCATCCTGCGTTAGATCCATTACCCGCAACCCAAGAGTTTAATGTTCCGACGGATCGACATACTGCTCAAAGAAATATTTCTGTTGCTTTGGCAACAAGAGGTTTCTTCAGGTTTGTTTTTGAAATCCATAATTCAGAGCCAAAAGCCAGAAAGTTTCACATTAGAGTTCGTCAAGGTGAACTAGAGCAAATTAAACCATTGATTGAACACTTTGGTCGTGATTTCAAAATTGTAGGAGAGGGTGAAATTGGAGAGATAGGCTTTGTTCAAACCCTTTATCCTTGTGAAAATCAGCTTAAAAAGGCTGTTCCTACAATTGATGACATTGAAATAAGCCCTGGACAGCGAACTGCATTAACTCTATTGGGAATTGTAAAAGGTGGTGCTGCGCTGCTTCATGTTGAGCAACTAGTTGACAAATTTATTGTTGGGGGACTGAGTGTACTAGTTCTTCCAACTGAAGGTACAGAACAATAAACAGGAAGTTAAAGCTATGAACACAATAACTATACCCAACCGACCCTTTGCAACAGATCCTATTACTGGATTTATGCTACCTGATGGTATTTTTGAAGTTGCTCTGGGTAAACAATTTCTGAACGCTCACTTTACCAGCATAGGAACAACAGCGGCAACAGGTGTCAGGATTTATGTTGAGGGTGTTTCACATCTAAGCATTGCTATTACCCCTTTTACCCACTTTATCAGTAATCTTGAAAGCAATGCCGCGCGTATTCTCTCTTGGAATGCAGATTTTTCAAGTACTCCACCAGGAACCCACTACGTCAGTTTTATTGCAGAAACATCCACAGGACGTAAACGCATTATCAAGAAGATTTTCGTTACTCGCGTTCAATTCAACCCAGTATCAACAACTTTTAGTGCTGAAACCCCAGAAGGCGTTATTGAAGTAAAGTTTCAAGATCTCGTTGTTCCAAAAAATCAATGTTGTGGTGGAAAAAGGAAATCTAGGCTTGACGTTAAAGAAGCTGGGCAGCTTATGAATTCATTTGGCAAACTCTTCAGCAGCCATGATTCTGATTTTAAATTCTGCCCATCTGGTTTTTTACCACTCAATCTAAAAGCAACAGTTACTCCCAGAGCACCTTTCCCTGGACAATATGGGGATCTGCCTTATCAAGACCCTTGGTGGAAAGTTTTGATAGCCATCATAGCTGTTATTTTGCGGATTGCTGCTGCAATTGTCGAGGCCACCTCCGGAACGGGTAGTATCACCGTTATAGGAGGAGTAAGTGTTGATACAAGCACAGGAAGCGTGGATTGTTGCTTCATAGATACATCAGGTGGTGGATCTAGTTATGTTGCAGCAGGACTTATTGCTGCGGCCGCTGCCACTGCGATTCTTGCTGCTGCCAAAGATGTACGCGATCCCGTTCGACGTGGACAAGACAACACAGTTCCAAGCCCAGATGAATTAACGCTGTCAGAGGGTTTAAAGATGTCATTTGTTTACCCTGAGCCAGTCGCATTAGGTAAACCTTTTGCAGCGGGTCTCAATTGGGAATATACCAGAGTAACAACAGGTAAAACGTATACTTACTCAGCAAGTGACATGAATACAAATGTTCATGTTCTTTCAAACTACAGAATTTCTGCACCTGAGGTAGTGCGCGGCTATCGAAAAGAACCATTTCTCATTCAAGCTGAATTTTTTAACCAAGAAGGTAAGCAATTAAGAGGTGGTGAACTATTTGTTCAATGCTTCTTGATTGGGCCGAATGGTGAGTACCGTAAAATTCAGATGCAAGATGATGGCATCTCTCCTGATAAGAAACCCTCTGACGGGACATACACCGGAATTTACTTCTTCGCCAATGAGGAAAAACCTGAGGGTATCTGGACTTACTATGTAATTGCTCAGGATGTTAATAATGCTCAACCAGATATGTCTCCAGAAGAAGCAGCACAGATTATTGGAGGATTGGTCGTTACACATCAACTAGTAATCACTTTTGACGAAGATGAATGCCCATTTGTCCCAGATGGTCATGTTAACGTCATTCGTTAAATTAACAATCTTTAAGCACCAAGCAGGCTAACTTCTTGTATGTGTTGATTCTAGAGGGATTTTTGATAGTCTTCTAGGTAGTTAAGCAATTCAAGCAACTGTTTTTTGTAAGATTCATGAATGCTATTTTAATTTCAGTGGTTTTCATCGTTAATGGGGGTTAGTCGTTTGATGAAAGTACGTGACATTGCTCTCGAATAAAGACTGACAAGATCGGCGATCGCGCTAATTGTGGATTATACAGAGAAGTTTCATCATTCTAGATTCTCTCTGAAAACAGCAATTAAGATGAGGTCAGCGATCGCGTCTAGAAGTGACAGTTTAAAAAATTAATGGCTCGTTTTTACTAAACATTTGGTTAACTGTATAGTAGCCCTTTAGGAAAAGCCATCATGTCAGCAAATCTGAATCCCTTAGCGGGAAAACCAGCCCCTAGTGAAAGTTTAATTAACGTTACTCAACTGTTGGATGCCTACTATAGCGTTCAGCCTGATCCCGAAAACCCTTTACAGTTAGTGAGTTTTGGTACTTCTGGCCATCGCGGCTCATCCCTTTCAGGAACCTTTAACGAAAATCATATTTTAGCGGTTTCCCAAGCAGTTGCCGAATATCGTGCTAGTCAAGGCATTAATGGGCCGCTCTTTTTAGGAATGGACAGTCATGCCCTCTCTGCACCTGCCCAAAAAACGGCCTTAGAAGTGCTGGCAGCTAATGGTGTAGATGTTTATCTGACCACTGCAACCGATTACAGCCAATTTACCCCAACCCCTGCGGTTTCCTTAGCGATTTTGTCCTATAACCAAGGCAAAACGACAGGTTTGGCTGATGGCATTATCATTACCCCTTCCCATAATCCCCCTGCTGATGGCGGTTTTAAATACAATCCCCCGTCGGGTGGCCCTGCTGAACCTGAAGCGACGAAGTGGATTCAAAATCGTGCCAATGAACTGCTGAAACAAAAAAATCAAGGCGTTAAACGAGTTACTTATGAAAATGCCTTAAAAGCCTCTACTACCCATGAATACGATTTTGTTACTCCCTATGTTAATGATTTAGAAAAAATTATTGATTTAGAAGTCATTCGCTCGGCTGGTATTCGCTTAGGGGTTGACCCCTTGGGTGGTTCTAATATTGCCTATTGGGAACCGATCGCGGCCAAATACGGGTTGAATATCACAGTAATTAATCCCAAAATTGACCCGACTTTTAGCTTTATGACTTTGGATTGGGACGGCAAAATCCGCATGGATTGTTCGTCTCCCTATGCGATGGCGAGTCTGGTCAAAATTAAGGATGATTACGATATTGCCTTTGGAAATGATACCGATTCCGACCGTCACGGTATTGTTACCCGCAGCGTGGGTTTAATGAATCCCAACCATTTTCTTTCTGTTGCGATTTGGTATCTTTTCACCCATCGACAAGAATGGTCAGGACTGAGCGCGATCGGTAAAACCTTGGTTAGCAGCAGCATGATTGATCGCGTAGGTAAGGAGATTGGGCGCAAAGTCTATGAAGTCCCTGTCGGCTTTAAATGGTTTGTGGATGGTTTACTCGATGGTTCCTTTGGCTTTGGGGGAGAAGAAAGTGCAGGAGCCTCTTTCCTCAAGAAAAATGGAACGGTTTGGACAACGGATAAAGATGGCATCATCATGGATCTGTTAGCGGCTGAAATTACCGCTAAAACGGGTAAAGATCCTGGCTTACATTACAAAGACCTAACCGCTCGCTTAGGGAATCCCATCTATCAACGGGTTGATGCCCCTGCCACGCCTGAGCAAAAAGCCCGACTCAGTAAACTTTCCCCTGAAGATGTCAAAGCGTCTTCCTTAGCAGGAGATGCCATTGTGGATAAAATGACCAAGGCTCCTGGTAATCAGGCTGCCATTGGGGGATTAAAAGTCACGACCGATTCAGGTTGGTTTGCGGCTCGTCCTTCAGGTACGGAAAACGTTTACAAAATTTATGCTGAAAGCTTTAAGAGTGAGGAGCATCTACAGAGCATCTTTAAAGAAGCCCAAGAAATCGTCACTGAAGCTTTAAATTAACGTTGTGCAGCGATCGCTAGTTTTAATTCAAGATTGGCGATCGCTCGAATTTGACTCATTTGGACTCCTTAAGCTTGCTGACTATGTAATGCCGCTAATTTCCAGTATTCAGCTTCTTCCTCTGCTAAATCTGCCTCAATTGCTTCCTGATTAGCATGATAATAAGCCAAAGCTGCATAAACTTGAGCAAGACTTAAATGGCTCAGACGACGAGTGATTTCTTCAGCACTAGCTCCTTGCTTGTAAAGAACAGCCACTCGACGAACCGATGTGTTTGTTCCTGCGATCATGGGCCGATGCTTTTCGTTATTTGCTTGATTTAAACTATCGGTAACTAGCGTTCCAATATCTATGGTTGTTGGCATTAGATTGGCCAATAAATTGTTAAATCACTGTTTTAGTTTATCATTATCAAATTAATCAGAACGCGATCTCTGTAGAGAAAAAATTAGGTAATACCACTGATTATTTTTCACTAAATAGCTAATAGATTAAAATAATATCCACAATTAAGAAAAATAGATTATGAGTGAGCAAAAAGAACCAGAAAATAAAGACATTCAAGATGCTGCTACGGCTATCGGAACGGGTGCGGCTATCGGTGCGGGTGTTTCCTCGACAGTTGGTGGCATGGGTCTGTTAGTCGCAGGTACAGGTGTAGGAATCGGTATGGCTCCCGTTGTTGCTGCGGGTGCGGTTGCTGGTGCTGCTGTACATGGCGTTCAAAAAGCCATTGAAGAACAAGATCCGACTGCCATCGGTGCGGCTGTCGTTGGTGCAGGTGTGGGCGCAGGTGCATCGGCTGCATTAGGTGGAATGGGTTTAGCTGTTGCAGGAACTGCCGTTGGGGTAACAATGGCCCCCGTTGCAGCAGTAGGAGCAGTTGTGGGATTAGCAGGCTATGGAGTTTATAAATTATTCGGGGGAAAGTAAAAAAGGGCAAACGGAAGAAAAAGAAAAAGAAACATCATAAATAATGCCCAAAAATAAACCAAACGATTTCCAAAAAGTTATCAGGAGAGGGGTTGCTGACCTGATTAATTCCTTGAATGGAAGGCAACCTAAGCCTGCACCACCGCCACCGCCTGAACACTCTGAAGCCTGGTATCGCGATCGCTTAGCTAAAAAGCTCAATGGAAAAACTGAAGTCTCAACGCCATCAGGAAGAATTGATATTTTAACCAAAACCGAAATTATAGAAGTCAAGAACGCTAAAGGATGGAAAAGCGCAATAGGACAAGTTAAAAGTTATGGACGATATTACCCGAATCATCGATTAAGGATTCATTTATTCGGCCAAATTAGTAAAAATAAGCTAGAAATCATCCAAAAAGACTGTGAAGCGGAAAACATTACCCTGACTTGGGAATAAAAAGCGAAAGCCATGAATCAACAGCAGCGATCGCGATTAATCTTTACTCAAATTTCGATCAGGGATTGAAAGCCGTATAATGGTTTCGATTTATTGGGGATGATGATTAATGCAAACAGTCAAAAAAATTAAGCAATTCCTGCTTTGGGGACTTCTCGGTTTACTCACAAGCTGGCTGATCAGTTGCCAGTCTGTGCCGCCCTCTTCAAATACACAGCCCACAGGAGCCAATCAAGGGGGAATTCAATTTTGGACAATGCAACTCCAGCCCCAATTTACACCCTATTTTAATGATTTAATTAAGACTTTCCAGACAGATAATCCCAATGTAAAAGTCGCGTGGGATGACGTGCCTTGGGATGCGATGCAAAGTAAAATCCTCACGGCCATTTCTGCGGGAACAGCCCCCGATGTTGTTAATTTAAATCCCAATTTTGCTTCTCAATTGGCAGGAAAAAATGCTTGGTTAGACTTGAACACAAAGATTACGCCAGAGATCAAAAAGCAATATTTACCGAAAATTTGGCAAGCCAATACCTTAAATGATGCCAGCTTTGGCATTCCTTGGTATCTCACCACCAGAGTCACCGTTTACAATCAAGATTTATTTAAACAAGCCGGAATTGATAAGCCTCCTGCAACCTACGAAGACTTAGCAAAAGTTGCTAAAACTATTAAAGATAAAACCGGAAAATATGCCTTTTTTGTCACCTTTTCTCCTGGGGATTCGGGAGAAGTTTTGGAATCTTTTGTGCAAATGGGGGTTAAGTTAGTCGATGAGCAAGGAAAAGCAGCTTTTGATAGCCCCGAAGGATTAGCTGCTTTTAAATATTGGGTCGATCTCTATCAACAAGGGTTATTACCGCCTGAAGTCCTTACGCAAGGTCATCGCCATGCAGTGGAATTGTATCAATCCGGTTCAACTGCCTTACTCTCTTCTAGTGCAGAATTTTTAAAAACGATTGAGAAAAACGCTCCAACTATTGCAAAGGCTTCAGCCGCAGCCCCCCAGATTACTGGAAAAACGGGCAAGAAAAATGTGGCCGTGATGAATCTTGTGATTCCTCGCACGAGTAAACAGGCGGACGAGGCGGTAAAGTTTGCCCTCTTTGTTACCAATGCCGACAATCAACTTGCCTTTGCCAAAACGGGTAATGTCTTGCCTTCCAATGTAGAAGCCATTGATCGCTATATTGCAGAACTTAGTAAAGAAGGAAACAGCACCTCAGTGGAGCAAGCCCGCAAAGTCAGTGCAGCCCAACTCAAAGATGCAGAAGTTTTAATTCCGCCGATGAAGGACTTCAACCAATTACAAAAGGCAATTTATGAAAATCTACAAGCTGCTATGTTGAAGCAAAAAACGGTAGAACAAGCTATTAAGGAGGCCGCGGCTACCTGGAATAGCATCCAATCTTAAAAGCAGTTTTATTGAATTAAATCAGGTAATGGGGTTAGGTTCACCAGAGCTTAACCCTTTATTGTTGTTGGAAGGTTTGCGTCCAACCGCTCCGACCATCTGCCGTTTCGACAAAAACATAATTACCCGATCGCCGATTCCAATAGACTCGCACCGTTTCCCCTCTTGCTAATTCTCGTACTACGCGGCCACTCCCCGGTTGGGTTAAAATCACGGACGGAACGCTGACCCGGATTAACTCAGCGCGATCGCCGCCCCAATTTCCCGTATTGCTTGTATTATTCACATTGGTTGCCGTATTAGAAACCTCTACCCATCCGCCTTGCTGAGTTTGGAAGGTTCGAGCATAAATATAATTTCCTCGACGACTATTGGGGTAAATCATAATAACTTCCCCTGGAAAAACCTGTTCAATCAGTTGATTACCGTTGGGTTGCGCGAATAAATTAACCCGTTCCGTCAGACGAACTTTTTGCCCTACGCCGTAATCATTATTTGTATTATTGGTGTTATTACTCCAGGGATTATTAGGATTGGTTTGGGCAAATTGATTGAGGTTAAACCGTTGATTGGCGTATTTCCCCACTCGTTGGCCGCCGTGATGCTTAATAATATCGTCCATCACCTGGTTATATTGCCAATTGCGGTTCAAAACGTTATTGGTTAAAACCTGTAGGGAATTATTATCAATACTTCTTCCCGTAATTTCGTAAAAAACTTGACTGACCTCACCCTCAACATAAAACCGTTGATTACAGCTAATTACCTGCTGTTGGGTAGTCGGATTTTGACAATTACTATTATTTCCTATTTGAAAAAGATCTTGCCAAAAGTCTGCTCTTGCGGTTGGGACAAAGCTCAAATTCAGCGCGATCGCTGCTAAAGATAAGGGTAGAAAACGAGCGAACATAGACTAATCCCTCCTCAAATCCTTTTATTTACCACGATAACATATGGCCCAAAGTAGCTTTTCAATAGGGTGATTGTGAACCCATGTGACGGATTGGGTGGGGATTGCACCAGAGGTCTAACCCCAAATGATAAGCTAACAAAGGCATAAAAATTACTATAGGAGCTATTTATGACAGACGTATCGGAAACTCCCTATCTTTTAAGAGTCGCTCGCGGTGAAGTGGTAGAGCGTCCCCCCGTATGGATGATGCGGCAAGCAGGCCGTTATATGAAAGTATACCGAGATCTACGGGATAAATATCCGAGTTTCCGTGAACGGTCAGAAAATGCTGATTTAGCCATCGAAATTTCTCTGCAACCTTGGCGTGCTTTTCAACCCGATGGGGTGATTATGTTTTCCGATATCTTAACGCCCCTGCCGGGTATCGGCATTCCCTTCGATATTATCGAAAGCCGTGGCCCCATCATCGATCCGCCCATTCGTACCCAAGAACAGGTTGATAAACTCCATCCCCTTGATCCAGAGTCGGCCCTGCCGTTTATTAAAACCATTTTAAAAACCCTACGCCAAGAAGTCGGGAATAAATCGACGGTATTAGGTTTCGTAGGTTCTCCCTGGACATTAGCAGCCTATGCCATTGAAGGTAAAAGCTCCAAGGATTATAAAGTCATTAAAGAAATGGCATTTACCCAACCTGCCATTCTCCACAGTTTCTTGAGTAAGTTAGCCGACGCGATCGCGGTTTATGTGCGGTATCAAATTGATTGTGGCGCGCAAGTCGTTCAACTATTTGACTCTTGGGCAGGTCAGTTAAGCCCCCAAGATTACGACACCTTTGCCCTACCCTATCAGCAACAAGTCGTCCGCCAAGTTAAAGAAACCCATCCCGACACCCCCTTAATTCTTTACATTAGCGGCAGTGCTGGCGTATTGGAACGTATGGGCAAATCCGGTGTAGATATCGTGAGTGTCGATTGGACAGTCGATATGGCCGAAGCGCGCCAACGCTTAGGACGGGAAATGAAAGTACAGGGCAACATTGACCCAGGCGTTTTATTTGGCTCCCACGAATTTATTACCCAACGCATGATCGATACCGTTCGCAAAGCAGGCAAAGGCGGCCACATCCTGAATTTAGGTCATGGCGTGTTAGTCGGTACACCCGAAGACAATGTACGGCATTTCTTTGAAACCGCTAAACACATCGATCAACTGCTGTAGTCAATATTTTGGGTTGATATCCTATATCTCTAAGTTATTGACCATAAAAGATAGGGGCATACTATTTATGTCCCTCTAAAATCTTTTCTCTCATCACAACGAAATTAACGCAAGTAACCGTCTTCTAATTCCACAATCCGATCCGCCACATCTAAAATACGGTTGTCGTGGGTCACAATTAAAATCGTTGAACCTTGTTCTTGGGCCAAGCGTTGCATGAGTTCTACGACATCGTGTCCTGATTTACTATCTAGGGCCGCCGTTGGTTCGTCCGCTAAAATCATTTTGGGATGGCTGACTAAAGCCCGCGCGATCGCGACCCGTTGTTTTTGTCCTCCCGATAAATTATGGGGATAGTAATTAATGTGTTGCCCCAAGCCGACCGCTTCTAACATGGCAATGGATAAGTCTTTGGCTTCCCGTGTAGAATACTGGGGATGAAGTTCAATGGACATCTGCACATTTTGCCGTGCGGTGAGGGATTCTAAAAGGTTATGGGCTTGGAAAATATAACCAATATGCCGACGGGTTTTCACTAAGTCTTGCTTCTTTGCTCCCACTAATTCTTTGCCAAAGACTTTTAAGCTACCTGATTGCGGTGATCGCAAGCCTCCCATTAACGTTAACAAAGTCGTTTTTCCTGAACCCGATGGGCCTTTGAGGATAACCACCTCCCCTTTGTTGAGGGTTAAATTAATATCAAACAAAATTTGTTTTTTGAGCGCACCTTCACCATAAAAATGATTGAGATCGGCGATCGCAACCACTGCTTCATCTTCTTCCCGCTCGTCCGTTACCGTTACCTTGGGTGAAAGTATTTGCATAAATCAGTGAATAGCTCCTTAAAAAATATCAGCCGGATCGGCAGCTCGTAATTTCCCGACCGCGATCGCGCCCGAAATCGTACACATAATCATGGTTAAAATTAAAACTGTTGTCGCTCTAGAAACCGTCATAATAAGCGGTAAACCAGTGGCTTTCGCTGTATTAGCATAAAAAAGCATGGAAATCCCTAAACTAGGGAGAAAACCGATGACCGCTAACAAGAGAGCTTCCTGGAATACCACCATTAACAAATAATTATCACCGTAACCCATCGCTTTTAGGGTGGCATATTCCGGTAAATGATCCGCCACATCCGTATAAAGAATCTGATAAACAATCACCGTCCCGACAATAAAACCCATCACGGTTCCTAAGCCAAAAATAAAACCGATGGTTGTCCGTTTTTCCCAATAATTTCTTTCGTGTTGAACTAATCCTGCTTTCGTAAAGACTTGAACATCCTTATTTGCGGCTAATTTATCTTTAATCGTTTGATAAACCGCATTTCCATCGGCGGTCGGTTCTAACTGAATCACGCCGACATCAATTAATCCTTTAGAACGATTGGGAAAAATACGGAAAAAATTCAAATCACTGGTAATAACCGTTCCATCTGCTCCAAACGATCCGCCCAGTTCAAATAAACCGCCCACTTGTATGCGACGGCTGCCAATTTCGGTTTTGACCGTTTCACCAGATTCAAACTCCTTTTTAATTGGGCCAAATTCAGCACGGGATTTCGCATCAAACAAAATCACGTCGGGTTGCTTAACAACGGGTAGAATCTCTTCAACCCCAGAAAGGGTAAACAGATTATTAACGGGATTTACTCCCACAACAAAAATTCGTCGAGAACCTTTCGTTTCGGGATTTTTCCAATCGGTTACATTAATATAAAGCGGGCTAACATTTTTTACCCCTTCAATGCCCATAACTTCGTAAAGCCGCCGCGAGGAAAAACTTCTACCGCCCACTAAACTATCGGTCTTGGAGTGGAGAATAAAAATATCACCCTGCAAACTGTTATGTAAGCGGACAGAACTATCAAACAGGGCATTTTTAAACCCTAATTGGATAAACATCAAAATATCTGCAAAGGCTATGCCCGCTAAAGCAACCGTTAAGCGCATCTTTTCGTGGGTCAGTTGAAGCCAAGACAGAGGAATTTTCATGTTAGAGAGTTACATTAGGGTTAAACAAGCTCAATTAAGGCAAGATTTTCACTAAAACGTTAGCGTAGGTTAGACCTGACACTTTTTTGCTGGATTCGGGACTCAATAGAATTTTGACTTCGACAACCCGTGCATCAATATCGGCTGAGGGATCGGTATCTAGCACATCTTTTTTACCGACTTTTAAGCCAATGACTCGTACCTGACCTTCTAACTCATCAGGAAAACTACCATTTTCGCTCTTGATTACCGCAGGTTGGCCAGGTTTAATGCGTTGGATATCGCTTTCATAAACTTCCGCAATGACCATCATCTGATCCGTTTTGCCAATATCCGCTACACCGTCAGTTTCTTTTACTTTTTCGCCAGGTCGAGCATAGATTTTTAAAATCTGGCCATCGATTGGGGATTTAACTAAAGCCGTGTCAATATTCTCTTTCGCCTCATTAAATTGGGCCAGGGCTAAATTTAATTCCGATTGAGCCTTTAGGACATCAACTTTTCGCACTTCTGCCACTTTAAAGAGATTGGCTTCGGCTTCCCGTGCTTGTTGATAAAGCGTGACTTGATCCTTATCCGCGATCGCTTTTTGTTCCCGAATTCTTTCCGCTAGGGTCGCTTCCGTTTTCATTAATCGAGCTTGGGCTTCTTCTAAGCGTTGTTTGGCGGTTGCCACATTCAAAACCCGTTGTTCTAGCTCTGCTTTCGGAAAAGCTCCCTCATCTGTCAAACGTTGATACCGTTGATAATCATTAGCTGCCTGCCGTAATTCTGCTTCTAAGCGTGCGATAGTGGCTTGTTGCTCGATTTTTTCTCCTTGTAATTCTTTGACCAAACTATTATAGGCAGCTTTATTAATAGCCTGTTTTTGCTCAAATTCTGCCTTAGAACGGTTAAATTCTGCTCTTTGTGCTTGAATTTCTCCTGCTTTTGCTCCTGCGGTCACAATGGCCAAATTAGCTCTGGCGACCTTAACCGCTTCACGGGCTGTCATGACAGCGGCCACTTTTCGCTCATAATCATCCATGACAGCAATGACTTGATTCGCCTTAACCTTGGCTCCTTCTGGAACTAATAACCGCGCAATCTTTGCCCCCCCCATACTCGGAGCCGGAGCCAGTTTAATAACTTCACCAACGGGTTCAATGCGGCCTAAAGCAGATATTACGCCAGTATCAAGGGATTTGACCGTAGGAGATGCAGTTGGGGTACTTTCGGATGCGCCCGTTTTGGTACTTTTTAAACCATAGAAAATTGTGCCACCCGTAACGGCTAGACCCAGCATTAATACGACCATAATCCACTTGAGGCTAGATTCTGGAATGGCAGGTTTAGAAGACTTGAGGGATTCACCCATAGGATTGGGAAACGTGGATTGAATTGTACCGTTTGATGGCGAGACAGGGTGTTAGGTTCCTAACGCATTAAGCTGTTTAAGGCTGGCTTTCATTAATTGCACCGAAGGTTAACTAACAACGAGAGTCTCTAAAGACTCGCAGATCAAATTGACATCAGGAACTTGCTGTTTAATTGTAACGTAAAGTTAAGTAAACAGCCTGGAATAATTTTGTAATTTAGGGGATTTTAAACAGGAATATCAAACAGAACCTGAGTCATGTAACGTTCTGCCCACTCGTCTCCGAAGGCTTTTTCGAGAACCCGACGGGTTTTGTCGTTTTGCTGTTGTTTGGTGCAGTAGTAGCGTTGACCGTTTAAATGCTCTGTTTGTTCTTCCTCAGATAATTTGGTGGCTTGGGTTGCTTGTTGGCAATGAACTTGTAAAAAGTCGCTCACTCGATTTAAAAACGCTTCTTCTTCTGCGCGATCACTGGGTCGAATAAATAAACAATACTCAGAAAAAATATCTCCCCACTCAGGCAATTCCCGCATTTGGGAAAATTCTTGCGTCGTAAGCTGATCTAATGCTTGACGATATTGGGGGGATAGGGTGCGTTGTTGATTGGTTGGCGATAAATCGGCGATCGCGGCACTAACGACTCCCCGACCCGCCACAATATCACAGCCAAACATGGGTAAACCATATTCAGGATTGGGAAACATCACACAATGGAGAATATCTAAATTCGTTCCCACCTTGGCCAATTCGAGGTGCATTTTCCGAAACTGCGGTGTTTGGTAACAACGATTTTCAATCACCAGTTTTTCCCCTTCTAGGCGACCTTCGATATAACCTAATCCTTCTGGTAGTTCGTAGGGCGACAATTCTAAATAGTCATGCCAATGGGCCAGAATGCGATCGGCCAATTGATGAATCAGAGGATGCAGTTGCTCACGAAGCTCAGGAGAAGAGGTTTGTAACATGATGGAAAATCGACAAAAAGACTTAGCACACCTTGATCCACCGTATCACGTTACTCCACTTCCTTTGCGTTTGCTTTACATTTCACAAAGTTTTGTATCGTTGTCGGCTGAACTCTGCTTTAGAGTTGTAAGCATTATTTACAATTCATACGCTATGGTAAAACCATTTACTATTGCTCATGATATCCAAAATCTAAAGCGATGATGCAAACAGTTGAAGCCATTATTGATCAACAAGGAAACGTTCATCTCCTTGAATCCATCAATCTTTCAAGCTCAAGGCGTGCGTTGGTAATGATTCTAGACGAGCAACCACAAGGGGAAACAAGTGAGACAACATTACTGAGTGAAGCTGCATTAGCAGAAGATTGGTTACGGCCAGAAGAGGATGAAGCATGGTCATACCTACAATCGGAACAGTTGTCATAGTTCCGTTTCCTTTTTCTGACCTCTCTCAATCAAAACTTCGTCCAGCCGTTATTATTGCAGATGTTGGCCGAGGAGATTGGCTATTATGCCAAATTACCAGTAAAGCTTATGCTGATTCACAAGCGATAAAAATAGACAATACTGATTTTTCTGATGGCTCATTAAAGTTAATTAGCTATGTTCGTCCAAGTAAATTATTTACAGCGCATAACAGTCTATTCACAAGCAAAATCGGTCGATTGAAACAAGAAACTACTCAAAATATTATTCAGGCTGTCATCAAACTATTACAGGCAGGAATGGATTAAATGTAGAAATTTTATTCGCCCCAAAATTGATCAATTTTCTTGACATAATCCAATTTGGCTAAACTTAATAAAACCTCTTGCCAATTGGCTTGATGGGTATGGCCAATACAGAGATATTGATTCGGTTTACAGCCGATGCGACCTCGGCTGCGGGAATATTGCACCGTAGGATCGATCGCTTGAACTTGCTTAAGATTTTCCCGTTGGGCAGGAATACAAAACTCATAACTGACTGAGCGTAAGCCATTGGGCGGCCCGATTAGTCCTTCAGAGGAAATGGCAGAGAGATCAAAGGTAATTTTGTTGCTTGGATTCTTTAGCTGGACGGATTCGGCCTTAACTTCAGTTAGATTAGCGGTTAGTAGACAGGCGATCGCGAGGGCAGGGGCAAAGGATTTGAGAGCTATCATGGGCAAATCAGGGATTTAAGGCTTTTTGATTTTGACGGTAATTCCCTGATTTTAAGTTCACGAATCCCTAAAAATTCTATGATGGGTTAGGCATTGTGCTGTGATAATTAACTGTTTCGATTCATGAACTTCCGTCCCCGTAAACGCTTCGGTCAACATTGGTTAAAAAGTGAAAAAGCCCTAGCTGAAATTGTGGCGGCGGCTAATCTGACTAAAAACGATCGCCTGTTAGAGATTGGGCCGGGTACAGGGATTCTCACCCGTCGCCTATTGCCACAAGTGGGATCGTTGGTATCGGTCGAAATTGATCGGGATTTGTGCCGTAAATTAGTGAAAAGTTTTGGAGAAATAGAGAATTTTTTGTTATTACAGGGAGATTTTTTGGATTTAGACTTATCAACCCAATTAAATCAATTTCCCAAATTCCAACCTATTAATAAAGTCGTTGCTAATATTCCCTATAACATTACAGGCCCGATCCTAGAAAAGCTTTTGGGAACGATTGCCCAACCCCAGCAACCTAACTATGATTCGCTGGTGTTATTAATGCAAAAAGAAGTGGCTGAACGATTAGTTGCCGAACCTGCAACCAAAGCTTACGGGGCCTTATCAATTCGCATTCAATATTTAGCCCGCTGTGATTGGATTGCGGATGTTCCTAAAACGGCTTTCGCGCCACCGCCGCAAGTGGATTCTGCCGTTGTCCGTCTTACGCCCTATCAAATCGAAAATCCTGCGGATAATCCCCGCTTTTTGGATAAAATCGTCAAATTAGGGTTTGCTAGTCGGCGGAAAATGTTACGGAATAATTTAAAAAGTCTGTTGGATAGCGATCGCCTGACCCAAATCCTGGAACAATTAGGAATAGATCCCCAGGCGCGAGCCGAAGAACTCAGTTTATCCCAATGGATTACCCTCAGCAATTTATTAGAACCTTTGATTTAAACGCTTTTTAAGGCTGCTATGCGTTCCTATACCCTGCTTGCTCCTGCCAAAATTAATTTATATTTAGAAATTCTCGGCGATCGCCCCGACGGTTTTCACGAATTGGTGATGATCCTACAAAGTATTGAACTCGCGGATCGCTTGGAAATTCGAGCCAATGGCACTGAACAGATTCGCCTCTTTTGCGATCATGCCGATGTCCCCTTGGATGATACCAATTTAACCTATCGGGCCGCAAAGTTAATGATGGCCCAGTTTCCCAGCGTGTACGCCAATTATGGGGGTATTGATATTACGCTGGATAAACGCATTCCCGTGGCCGCAGGATTAGCAGGGGGATCAACGGATGCCGCCGCCGTTTTAGTGGGAATAAATTTACTCTGGCAATTGGGATTAACGAAACCCGAATTACAAACCTTAGCGGCTCAATTAGGTTCGGATGTCCCGTTTTGTGTTGCAGGGGGAACGGCGATCGCGACAGGACGGGGTGAACTGTTAGACCCAATTCAGGATGTCGATAATCTCTGGGTAGTCTTGGCTAAATATCGCAACATTGCCGTTTCGACTCCTTGGGCCTATGGAACCTACCGTCAGCAATTTGGTGAGACCTATTTGCGAGAAACCAGTGAAATGCAGTCCCGCACCTCCGCTATCCATGCAGGGCCTTTAGTATCGGCGATCGCGCATCAAGATAGCAAACAAATTGGGCAATTACTTTACAATGACTTGGAAAAGGTCGTGTTACCTGAATACGAAGCCGTTGCCAACTTGCGATCCGTATTAGCCCAAGCAGGAGGACTCGGAACCATGATGTCAGGATCGGGGCCAACAGTATTTACGCTTTGTGAGTCTCAAGGGGAAGCCGAAAGAATCCGCCAACAGGCCGAAACGGAAATTAATGATCCGAATTTAGGATTTTGGGTAACGCGCTTAACCAATAAAGGAATTCAAGTTTCTACATAACGTTATTTGCAAGGAAAACTGATTATGAGCGACAAGAAAACGGAAACGCCCAAAAACATTACCCCTGTTGAGACAGATCAAAAAGAAGTCACTCCCTTACGTTGTTTTGTGGGGTCAACCATGTCTGGGGCCTTAGCTTTTGGTTTATATTCCCTGACTTCGGCGATCGCGACGACTTTTGCTGCGAAACCAGTTACTTCTGATAACTTGTTGGTGATCAAAATCGCTTCCCTTGTCCGTACCCTCGTTGTCGGTGTGGCTTCTTTAGCAACTTTTATTTTTAGTTTTGTCACGATTGGTTTGATTCTCTTAGCCATTCAATTAATCATTCAAGGTTTTACTAAACCGAACGAAACTGTTAAGAAGAAAGGGGCAGATTAAAATAGCCAATAAAAAACAGGATAAGACGTACATCTAATCCTGATTCATCTATAACTCTTCAGACAATAATTAAAACACCCAACGCTTAGAACGCTTGGCGGGAAATCATTTTTTCCATCATGGCTTGGGTTTCTTGTAAAAGCTGTTGACGACTATCACCAGATTGAGCAAATGTAGGGACAAGATTTCGAGCTTGTAGCGTCATGTGAAGTTGTAGCTCGGCAACGTACTCACGAATTTCGTCTCGGCACAGGGACTGATCTGCTGAAGTAGCTCGCACTGTCAGTTATCCTCCTTAATGGAACGCAACATGAATCAACTAACCTTTATAGAACTTATCATGGTTGCAGAAATCGGCCTACTCTCTAGTTACAGTCTGTAACATTCCTGATAATTATTGAGGTGCTTATCGAGACAGAAATCGGCCTCTAACTAGTAATTAAGTCTATATTTACAATCCTTAATCATGCAGTTCTAGCAAAATTGACAGAGTTTGACTTAAACCTAGATTCGCTGAATCCAAGCATCTCTATTGCATTGACAGGGATTTAATCTTTATTTTATTAATCGGAGCGGCGGGATTTGAACCCACGACCCCCACTACCCCAAAGTGGTGCGCTACCAAGCTGCGCTACGCCCCGAATACTCACAGTTTCTAATCTTACACTGATGCTGGTTTATTTGGCAACCAACAATTTAAAGAATTATTTGCTGAAGACACTTGATTAATCCATCGCGATTTGAGAATTGATGAGGTGGCTAAATCGGCGATCGCGCACCGATAAGGTGAACTTTCCCTACTTAACTTGGGGTTATCCGTACTGAACATTCCGATTAAAACTTGTCAGGATGATAAATAAGGTCAGTCTTTGGAGAACCTCCCATGAACTTTTCGTTAGAATCCCTGTATAGCTGGTATCGCAATATGATCCGCAATCCTAAGTATCGTTGGTGGATTGTGCTCGGTACGTTAGCTTATCTGTGGAGCCCCATCGATATTTTGCCTGACATTTTTCCCATCGTGGGTTGGATCGATGATGGATTGTTGGCAACATTATTAGTCACCGAAATTTCTCAGTTAGTGCTAGCTCGCCTCAAAGCAAAAACAGATGAAAAACCAATTGAAAGACCAATTGTGGAAGTTACCTCCCAAGATTAAATTATTTTGTTAGTTAATCAACCAGTTTTTGTCCAAGCAATCATTGCAAAGGTGGGAAATCCTACCTTTTTTGTTTTTTAAAATTCATAATTATTCTTCCAGACTAGTGTTATCTGTTTGAAACTCTCCTTTCCGAACTGTAGCGATGGTTTTTGGGAGTACACCAGCCAAAAGTGCAAAAATTTCATCAGATATGCAAGCCGTTGTAGTGGCATCAAACCAATTTTCAAATTGATTTAAAATAACTTGCGCTCGCTGTCGAGGAACGGGATTATCTGCGATTTGTTTAGTCAGTAAAATCCATTGACGGCGAATGAGATGGGCTTTAATTTTTTCTTCAGTCGTTTGAGGATAGAGTAGGGATAATTTCCCCAATTCTAAGACTTGGATAACATCTTTATCAAATTCACTGCCAATCACCGACCCCGGCCCAGCAAACTCGGCATGATAGGGTTTAATTAAAATAATGCCATTGCGTCGTCGCGGGTTGACAATTAAAAAGTCTTGGCGGTGTAATTGCAAAATAATTTGGTCGGTAGTATCCATTATTCATAACTAATTGTTTAAATATATTTTTGATTTTGAATATTAAACTAATTTTTTTAATTATTTAACTTTTTTTTCTAAAAGTAATCGTTTGGGTTGATTAAATAACCAACTTCGTAAGGTATTTTCAACTCGCTGCCATTGATAGCCACTGCTTAAATATAATTGTTTGGCTGCGGTATTATCCTCTAAGACGTGTAAATAAAGGGTTTGGCAATTCCATTCACTGGCAATTTTTTCACACTTTAATAATAATTGCTTGGCAATTCCTTGACGGCGATAGGGTTGACTAACTGCAAGATTGGAGATGTAGCACGAACGGGTGTGAGTTATTAACCAACTCCGTAACGAAATTTCTGCTGTTCCGATAATTTCTTCGGTTTCTAAGGTAAAGGCAACCAGACATTGATAATAGGGAGTATTGGCACGCAAACGAGTTCTGAGGTCTTCATAGATGCCTAATTTTAATAAGGGATAAAACCAGGAGATCCAGGATTGGGAAATATGAAAACTTTGAATGAGAACCTCTGCTAACGCCTTGATATCTTTGAGATCCGCAGGGCGAATTTGAAAGGACACACCGGAAAGAGGCTGGCTGGGCACGGTCGGCTGTTTTGGGATTTTTGACGCAGATAGGCAAAAGTCCATATCTCCCTCTTTAAAGTTTATGGATGTGAAAACCAAGCCATTCGCTATCTTTAAGGCTAAAGTTCAGTAGTTTCTTGGCTTATTGTTTGAATTGTAACGCCTTCCGCTAAATGCGATCCTTTTTTAAAAGTGATGTTTTTGGAGTTGGTTAATTAACGAGACGATCGCGCTCTGACTAGAAGATTACTCTAGGGGGGCTAACCTCATGCTGATATCGAGCCAACAGGAACGGGTAATGGGGGCACTGCTGGAAATATAGTCTACTCCCGTTTTTGCGACTAACCGTAAGTTATCTAAGGTGACATTACCAGAGGCTTCGATGTGAATATGGGGATTCTCCCGTCGAATCAGTTCGACTGCCCGTTTCATTTCCTCTAGGCTCATATTGTCGAGCATGATAATATCCACACCAGCCGCGATCGCTTCATTCACTTCGGTTAAATTGGCGGTTTCTACTTCGATGGTAAGAGGATAGGGGATGGTATGACGTAATTTGGCGATCGCTTGAGTAATCCCGCCTGCCGCCATAATATGATTGTCCTTAATCATGACGGAATCATCCAATCCCATGCGATGATTAACGGCTCCTCCCACTTGAACGGCATATTTTTCAAAAATGCGTAACCCTGGGGTTGTTTTACGGGTATCGACTAATTGAGTAGCCAGATCCGCAATCACTTCCACATATTTACGGGTTAAGGTTGCAATTCCACTTAACCGCATAACTAAATTTAACGCCACTCGTTCTCCCGTTAAGAGAGATTCCAAGGGGCCTTCCAGTTCTGCGATTAATTGTCCTTTCTCTGCTATTTCTCCTTCAGGAATGAGGGGCGTAAAAATGGTAGTGGGATCTAATAAATAAAACACTCTTGCCGCTACCGTTAATCCTGCAATCATGCCCCGTTCCTTGGCCACCCACGTTGCTTTACCCGATCTCAAGAGTTGTAAACCTTGGGTTGAGCGATCGCCTCTGCCAATATCTTCCAATAACCAATTCTGAAGAAGCGGATCTAAAACAATCCAAGGGGGTAACTTGATCATGCTGCTGTTTCTCGAAAGTTTTGCCTATTGTATCAAAAGCGTTACGAGTTGTTTAAATAGTTTGAATTGGTAAATCTCAATGCTTTTGTAGTTTGCCAGAGAAAGACAAGGGATCGAACCAAACTATTGCCCTAAGCGATCGCGTTACGATATAGTCAATGGAGATTTAAACTGTAAACAAAGTTTAAGCACTTTACATTCCCTCGGCTTTACAATAGCGAATTATTTATCATTCGCCTGGCACAAAATCTCAAGTCGTCAGTCTTTCTTTTATAATTAATGTCCTTTATTCTGTTGAATTAGCCTATTTTATGCAGCGTCATTCTGTCATTGTTTCTCTTGCGGCTGTTTCCTTGACTTTAACTGGTAGTTTTACGGCTCCTGTAAGTGCTAATGACATTGAAATAAAAGTAGGCATTGTGCAGCGTTTTGGTAATGAAACTCAGGATCAATTAAATTTGAACGCCACATCGGGAGATACCCTGACGTTACGATTTTTAGACCAAAATAATCAACCCCAAACCCTACAGGCCAAAAGTGCAAATATTGGCATCACACAACAACCCTTACCCGCTCCTAGCCTAGAAGAACGGTTAGTTTTAAGTGAGCATTCGACCTTTGAAACGGCGGAAGATAGTGCGAATCAATGGAAAGCCTTAGGCATTCAAGTTGAAGTTACTCAACCGGAACGCTGGCAAGTCTGGGCCAAACGAGATGTGTACTCTAGCCCGTTAGTCCGTCGTTGGTTATTGCAGAGCTTAAAGACTAAAGGCTACGATTTACCCCGTTTAGATAGTGCCATCGTCAATGCCAAACCCCAAACGATCATCAATGTGAATGGGCAAAAGTATCCCACCAGTTTTCTTGAAGTTTCCAGTAACAAAAATCTCATTCAAGTCAGTGAAGATAAGGGAAAAGGCCAACGTTTGTATGGAGGTTCCCTGAAACTCCAGCCCAATGCCTATGGAACCTATACCCTGGTGAATAATGTTCCTTTGGAGGTTTATTTACGGGGAGTGGTTCCCCATGAAATTGGCAGTAATGCGCCTGAAAATGCAGCCAAAGCCCAAACGATTATTGCCCGCACCTATGCCCTCCGCAATCTCCGCCGTTTTGCAGCCGATAATTATGAACTGTGTGCTGATACCCATTGCCAGGTGTACTACGGATTAAAAGATACTAGTCCCAAGGCAGATAAGGCGATCGCCGAAACGAAAGGACTCGTGCTGACCTACCAAAACGAATTGGTTGACGCGCTTTATTCTTCGACCACTGGAGGCGTAACGGCTCGATTTAGTGATGTTTGGAACGGGGAAGAACGCCCCTATTTACAATCGGTGATTGATTCGTCTCAAAAAGTCTGGGATCTTAACCAACAATCCTTAGAAAATGAAGCTGATTTTCGGAAATTTATTAGCCTAAAAGATGGATTCAATGAATCAGAGCGCAAAGTCTTCCGTTGGCGCAACACCAGTACCTTAGAAGAACTCAATCGGGATCTTAAAACTTATTTGGCAAAACGCAAACATCCCCTAGCCAATTTTACGAAGATCCAAACGATGCAGATAACGAAGCGATCGCCGTCTGGTCGAGTGTTGATCCTACAAGTTGAAACGGATAAAGGAATAGTCGAATTAGCCAAAAATGAAGCCCGTAGCGCCTTTTCTGCCCCTCGGAGTACACTTTTTTATCTCGATCCCATTTACGATAACCAGAAACAACTGAAAGGCTATGCGTTTGTAGGTGGCGGCTTGGGTCACGGGGTCGGCATGAGTCAATTTGGTTCCTATAAATTAGCCCAATTAGGCTGGTCTCCTGAAAAAATTCTCGCCTTTTATTACCGAGGAACCCAACTGCAACCCCTCAGCGATCGCATCGTTTTTTGGAAGGGTAAATAGGAAATAGACTGACTTAATTTGTTGACCAAATTTAACAAATTGTGCACTTTCTGTAAGCATTTTCTGCGTTCTGGTGAAAAAATTTGACTGCTTGGCGTTCATCTTTAGTAATTAAAAAACAAGCAAATGGGACTTAAAGTCTGTGGACTAAAAGTCCTCAAGTGATTTTACTTGAAGTATGACAGCATCTAACACAGAAGATATTAAAAAAAAATTTGGTGAACGTCTTCGCTATCTTCGGCATATTCATAAACTCTCCCAAGAAGACTTAGCACATTTGTGTGACTTGGACAGAAGCTACATCGGAGGCGTAGAAAGAGGACAAAGAAATATTAGTCTTCTGAATATCAAAAAAATTGCAGATGCCTTAAGTATTTCACCTAGAGAATTTTTTGATGAGTAACATTCCAGAAAATATACGGTTAAAAGAGTTAGCTATCGTTGCAAATCTCAACAAACCTTTTTTTGATGATTTTATTAGTTTTTTGAAAACAGAAGAATATCTTGGACTCTATGAATTTGTTGTTGAACAAGATGCTGTTAAAGCGAAAAGAACAATTAGAAAGTATTTAGACCGAAAAATCCCTAACAATTTGAAATTGTATGATGGGGTAGCACGCCCTTATCCTGAAGGCAAAGCCAAATGGTTACTACTGGGATGGATTTTTAGAGATGCTCCTGAACAGCGATTAAAAGGATTTTTAGCCAATTTAAGCGGGGAACCACATGAATGTAAAGCTGAGCTACTTAACCAGGTTAGACAATATGTTGCCAAGATTTTACCCGAACCTGAAAGATGGGAATGGTTCCCAATTTTTGAAGTAATCATTGATCGTCTAGAAGGTAGTCGTCGTTCGATTAAAGGCAATTTATTTGAGGCAATAGTTCGGCAGAATCTCAGCAAAATATTTGAGAAAAATTCTGTTTCTTTAGTAATTGAGAAAACCCAAATCAAACTAGAAGGTGAAACGTATGATGTTAAAGTCAGTGGAAACAAAGGTACTATTCTAATCCCTGTTAAGACTCGTGAAACAATGGGTGGTGGTCATGCTTTATTGTTCACACGTGACATTGATAAAGCAATAAGTGTAGCAAGTGAAGCTGGATATGATTGTATACCAGTCATCATTGCCGAATCTTGGACGGGTGATTTAAGTAAGTTGAAATGTAAACGATCTGTTTGTATTAATAAGAACCCAAACCAAGTAAACGAGATAGAACCTCTACTAATTCACGAATTTGAGCAATTAATAGAAGTGTTTCGTTCTCTTGAGTAATAGCAAATTATGTTGGAAAAATCCTATTTATTGCTATTTCACAATAATCCTCGTTTAACTCGATTCCAATAAATTTGCGTCCTTTTGCAAGAGATACAACCCCTGTCGTTCCAGAACCAAAGAAAGGATCAAGAACAAGTGAACCTTCAGAACATCCTGCTAAAATACAAGGCTCTATCAGCTTTTCTGGAAAAACTGCAAAGTGTGCTTCTCTAAATTTAGATAGGGGAACTTCCCAAACAGTTCTTTTGTTTCTTCCTTTAGGATGGAACGCTTGATCCCAACGACCACGATGAAGATTTGAGTTACCAGAATTTTTTCCTTGTTCTGGTGTCCCACCCTGCTTCCCAAGATGGTTCCGTCCTCCTTTCATTTTACTCTTCTCGGAAAAAGTCACGTGAGGTTCGCGGATGGAGTCAGCATCGTAATAATATTTAGAGCTTTTAGAAAACAAAAATATATATTCATGATCTGTAGTTGGACGATTTTGAACAGATGACGGCATTGCATTTGGCTTGTACCAAATAATGTCAGATCTCAACATCCAACCTCTTTCTTTTAGGATTAGTGCTAATCGCCAAGGAAGTCCTGCTAAATTCCCCTCTATATACTTATCACCGATATTGAGCCAAAGCGTACCATCTTCCCTCAGAACTCTCTTAACTTCATCAAAAATATCAGCAAGACGGTTTAAATATTCCTCTGGAGTTTGTTCGATACCAACCTGATTTTCTGCACGATAATCACGCTGTCCATAATAGGGGGGACTGGTAACTACTGTTTGTACGATTGAGCTTGGAACTTGCCTCAAAGTTTCTAATGCTTCTCCATTTAGGACGAAGTTAGCTTGATCGAAGTTAGCTTCATGAACATTCTCAAGTCCAATGATTAGCTTTCTATCCGATCCCATAAATAGAGGAAGATTGCCAATAATATGATCCAAGGAAACAGTCATACTTTACATTTTATGGTACTTATCGTCATCATATCTTGCTACCACAACCGTTGCAACCTCAAAGACTGTGATTTGTGGTTAAGGATATCACACTACCAAAGCTCAAAAACACTTATTCTCTGACATTTGATCAAAAAGACTGGAGATTTTTGACGTAAAATCTTATTTTAAAATCAAAATAAGTTATTTTATAGATAAATTCAAGTATTTTGCCACCCAAGTTTGAGTAGATTTTTATATTAGGACAAAACAGTTTTTGATTCAGAGAACTGAGCTAAATAGACGGGATTGATAACGTTACAAAAGTTAAAAATATTACGAAACATTAAGATATCGCTATCCTTTTTACTCGCGAGAAAAGCCACTAAGGATTGCTAGGATAATGGATTGAGGAAATTTTATCGGTAACTGCTCAAAATCAGTATTGGGCTAGGTTATGATAAAAATTAACAATCGGAGGAAATTGAATTATGGATAATGAAATAGTCTATCAAATTGGTGGACTTGTTATTATCTTAGGAGGTTTTATTTTGGGAATAAAATTTATTGGTAGTCAAAGTAATCAGACTTCTCAAGAAACAAAATTAGCGACAGCATCCGGTAACAATGAAAATCTTCCCAACGCCTCTCATGAGATTGCCGAAAAGTCCAACCCATCAAACGTTACGCAATTTTTTCTTGATAACGAAAACGTTTCTTTAAAGGGGCGAATTTTTCATCTTGAAAAGCAATTAATCTCATCTCAAAACTTTTTAAAAGCGGTAGAACAGGAAAAGATTGAATTTGAGGATCGCTTAGCCCAAGAACATATTAAGGTTCATAATCTGCAACAACAGCTACAGCATTTAACCATCACTCAAGCAGAGCAGGAAGCCCATTATCAAAAGCAGCGACAAGAATTATTGTCAGAAAATCAGTATTTGTCCGATAATTTGCGCCAAGAAGTAGCAAAACGCACCGAGCTACAACAGCAATTTTCTGCTTTAACGCAGCGAGAAAAACAGTTTGAGCAACGGGAACAGCATCAGCAGCAAATGATTCGGGAGTTAGAGCGCAAAAACCGTGAATTAAGCGACTCTCGGATTGGAGATACCTCAAGTTTGAAGCAACAGTTGGATCACCTGCGGGATGAGAAACGCCAACTCGAACAAGTGGTGCAAGAACACGTTTCCAATGCGAAAAAATTACAAGCTGAAATTGCTCAGTTAATTGCCGAAAATCGGGATCACAAAGCCTCCCATCAACAGGCGATCGCGGAAATTGAGGCGTTGAAGAAACAGGTTCAAACTCTAGAAACGGAAAAAGTTCGCTTAAGCCACGACGTTAAAATCCAAACCGAAGAAGCGATTCAGGAAAAGATTCAAAAAGAACAGGCGATCACAGAACTTCAGCAACACATCCGTCAGTTAGAAAAAGAGCATTCCCATAAACCTGCCAAACATCAAACCGTTAAGCCTCAAGCTAAAGCAATGGAAACGGTTGACAAAGCAGTTAAAAAAGAAGAAGTTACAGCGGAAACGGCAACAGTAGAATCAAAGGTCACGGCTCCCGTAGATCAAACGGAAGTTAAAACAGAACCTACGGTAACTCAACCTATTGAAACCGTTCAACCCCAAAAAGAGTCAAAACCCGAACCTGTCAATCAAGTTGTTGCAAAAGAACCTGAACCCACTGCGATCGCGCCACAAGACAACAAAATTGCTGAAAAAGTAACTGAATCCGTCATCACGGACGTTACGGAAGCAACGGAAGCAACGGAAGCAACGGAAGCGGTTAAACCAGAAACCGAGCAACCGCAAGCCAGCAGCAAAATCTTTGAGGGTAAGAAATTTATTATCGTCGGAACCCTAACCCAGATTAATCGGGAACAGGCGAAAAACCTCATTCAAGAAGCCGGTGGCAGTGTGACTAGTTCCCCTAGCTCTAAAACCAATTACGTTCTAGTTGGTAAATCGCCTGGAGATAAATTGAAAAAAGCACAAAAGCTGGGAATTTCACAGCTTTCTGAAGCTCAATTTCTCAGTTTATTAGAGTCCAATCATTAACGATCTCTGTTAATTGGGATAGGAGTGACCTGTAGATCAGAGTTGGGTCGCCACGCGATCGCCGAATCTTTAGCCAAGCTACTCAACTCTCGAATTTTCTGTTCCGTCCGTCGAGCTAATTCCAAAAGCTCATTTAATTCGGATAAATTGCGTTCGCTCCAGCAAGAGGATTCAATCATACAATAACCTCACATTGATTCCCTCAACACCACAATATTCATTGTAATCGATGCTTCTAGTGGGGAATTGTTCCGCTATGACAGTTGTGTGACACTAAAATTCATAAAAATGAGCCAAATCATTACGGTTAGGAAACTTACGCTGAAGTCGTTCCCTACCATGCCTACAATATAAAAAGAGAAAGAATCGGAATCAATTTCGTGATTAATTTTGCCCATAGGTGGTCATTATGAATAAAACAGTTGGGGAAGTGATGACCCCGAATCCCATCACCATCAAACCTGAAGCACCGCTACAAGATGCGATCAAACTTTTGGCGGAAAAACGAATCGGTGGCTTACCCGTTGTGGATGATACGGGCAAATTAATTGGGGTTATTTCAGAAACCGATTTAATGTGGCAAGAAGCCGGGTTAGAACCATCACCCTATATCATGCTGCTCGATAGTATTATTTATCTCCAAAATCCTGCCCGTCACGAAAAAGAAATTCACAAGGCGTTAGGACAAACAGTAGGAGAAGTGATGAGCGATGAACTAGTTACTATCCAAGCATCTCAAAGCCTACGGGAAGCTGCCCATCTGATGAATGAAAGAAAAATTCGGCTGTTACCTGTGATCGATCCCGACAATCATCATGTGATTGGGGTACTGACGCAGGGCGATATTATTCGGGCAATGGCAAATTCCTAGCATGGCTCGTCAAATTCAACCTTCTTTGAATCACCCTATTCTGGAAGAAAGTTTTGCCATTATTGATCGGGAGGTGGGCCAGCATTTCCTATCTCCTCAAGAATACGCGATCGCCCGTCGAGTGATTCATACTACGGCAGATTTTGAGTATCTCAACTTATTGCGTTTTAGTCCCGATGCAATTGAGTCGGGCCTTACTGCACTGCGTCAAGGAGTTCCCATTGTTACTGATGTCACTATGATTAAACAGGGAATTGCGACTTTAGTAGGAAAAACTTTTCAAAATCCCATTATTGCTGCAATTGATTGGGCAGATACCGCAGAAATAGGCAAAACGAGAACAGAAACGGGGTTACTGCGTTGTTTAGCCCAATATCCCCACGCCATTTACGCCATCGGTAATGCCCCCACTGCGTTATTAGCCCTCTGTCAGCAAATTCCCCATTTATCCCCGAAGCCGACCTTAGTAATTGGTGCAACGGTGGGCTTTGTTTCTGTGGTCGAATCCAAACAAGCCCTATCCCAAGTCAACATTTCCCAAATTCGAGTGGAAGGACGTAAAGGCGGATCGACTGTCACCGCAGCCATTATGAATGCGTTGTTAGTTCTCGCCTGGGAGCAAGTTCATTCCTAATCTTTACTAAAGGGTTGACCCCACCATTGCCAACATTCTTTATTAAATGGCGATCGCCATTTTAGGATTAATTCCCGTTCCCATTGTTGCAATACTTTTTTACTGGGAATCAATTGCCAAAAAGCCGATGAAACCTTGACCTCTAGTTCATAGCGACGATGTAACTCGATATATTGCAGAATATAGGCTTTGCAATCATGGGTTCCTTGCCAACGTTTATTAGCGGTTAATTTTGTTTCTCCCACATACAGCAATAGGGGCAGTGTATTGTCAATAATGAAATACAAACAGCCTTGCTCATTGGTTTCTAAAAAGTTAGATGATTCTGCCTGTCGCCAAAAAAGTGAGGAATGCAAGGGTAAGCTAAAGGGATTAATTTCATCAGGACTGTGCCAAGTATTTTGAGGTAAATCAAACAGAGTTTGCTGTTGTGGCGTTTCTATGATTTTAACCTGTTGCTGATAATTAAAAATGCGTTCTTTCCAATTAATTAAAGCAATTTTATTAAGAATTAATTTTTCTGTTCTAGGGGCATAATAACTCCCAGAGGAATCAAAAAGACTGAGTTGTTTTTTCACAATAGATTTTTTATTAAAATGTCAATAAATATAATTATAAATCGCCAAATATTAGGCTTAATTAATTGTTAGATGATGAAGCTTTTAGCCTGTAGACGGGCAAGATGCCCATCCCACATTTTATATTAATTGCAACCAAGTATTTAAAAGTATTTTTGGATCTTCTAAACAATTTTAATAATAATTTTTATGGATAAATAACACTTAAAATTCAATAAATTCCAAAACCTCAATCGATTATTGCCAAAGCCAAGCTAGATTTAGTACAAAATTCGGTAAAATACTTTCTTCTGACAAAGCATCAGGACTGGTAAGCACTTCAACGGGACAACCTAAACGATAAATTTCAACTTGTTTATTTTGAGGATTCAATAGCCAACCCAGTTTTAACCCCGCCGCTTGATATTCTCGCATCTTGGCTTGGGTGACGGTCAGATCATCACTGGGCGATAAGAGTTCTAAGGCAAAATCAGGGCATAAAGGTGGAAATTTATGTTGTTGTTCTGGAGTAAGGGCATCCCAGCGTTCTTTTTTGACCCAAGCAACGTCAGGAGAGCGATCGCCGCCATTGGGTAAACGAAAACAGGTAGAGGAGTCAAAAACAACCCCTAATTGGGTTTTGCGATTCCAAATAATAAAATCGCCGATAATTTCCGCATTTTTTCGGCCCGTTTCTCCACCAGTTGGGGGCATAATAATCAATTCTCCTTGGGGGCTACGTTCAAACTTGAGATCGGGGTTTTGTTGACAAAGCGTGAAAAATTGGCTCTCTGTTAGCGCGATCGCCGGTTCCAGTTGAATTGTTGTGGTGTTCATGGCATGGTAGGATGTCGCATTTATCTGGAATTTTATGGAATTTGGTATAACTTTAACAGGTAAAAAAGCAGAAATTTAAAATTTTAATTAATGGCTTATTTAGTAAATTTTTGGAAATTTTCTCGGCCTCATACGATTTTTGGAACCAGTCTAAGTATTTTCGCGTTGTACGTTATTGCGATCGCGACGACTCAAACCTCTATCACAGTTGAAAATTTACAGATATTATTAGGCGTTTGGTTAGCCTGCCTCTGTGGAAATGTTTATATTGTCGGCTTGAATCAAATCTATGATGTAGAAATCGATCAAGTCAATAAGCCAGATTTACCCTTAGCAAGTGGTCAGTTTTCCCTAAAACAAGGTCAGTGGATTGTTGGTTTAACAGGAGCTTTTGCAATCTGTATTGCCGCAGTCATTGGGGTCTGGGCATGGTTAACGGTCGCCATTAGTTTATTGATTGGGACAGCTTATTCAGTTCCGCCTATTCGTTTAAAACGGTTTCCCTTTTTTGCTGCATTGTGCATTCTAACGGTACGGGGAATTATCGTTAATATCGGTTTATATTTACAATTTAGCGACACATTAACTCAACAGCGTTCTATTCCTGCGGTCATCTGGATTTTAACCTTATTTATCTTGATTTTTACTATCGCGATCGCGGTTTTTAAGGATGTTCCTGATCTAGAAGGTGATAAAAAATATCAGATTCAAACCTTTACCCTAATTTGGGGAGCCCAGGCTATTTTTAATCTAACTCGTTGGGTGATTACGCTCTGCTATGGGGGAATGATATTAGCAGGAATTTTTATTTTAAATGCTATCAATACGCCTTTTTTTGTTGGATTCCATTTAGTTTTATTAGTTTTATTGTGGTGGCGTAGTTGGGATGTTGATCTAACTCAAAAGAGCGCGATCGCAAGTTTTTACCAATTTATTTGGAAGCTCTTCTTCCTAGAATACATTTTGTTCCCTGTCGCTTGTACTTTACCCACTTAAATTGATGGATGCATTAATTTGCTGATATCGTAAACTCGGATCTACAGAGTACTACGATGATTACTATCATGATAATATTTATTGTGCGTAATTTTGCCTTTGCTTCTTGATTCCTTTATATTGCAAAATTTTCTTCTGAAAGAGCTTTAAGCAATTCTGCTGTTATTAAAATTTACTGATTTATCCAGTTAAAAAAATAATACTTTTTGATCTAATTTTCATGCGATTACCCTAATAAAAACAAATTTAATATTTCTTTACCAAATCCTTACATTTGGGGTTTAGAGTCTATTAATCAATTGAGCTTTTAGGATAAGCCAACAAATTTATAAATTACTTACATTATATTTTTTATTCTATATTTAACGAATTTACTTTGGTTTTCTGTTTTCTATATTTTGAAAAAATCTTTATATTATAAATTTTGATTATGATTAATGGCCCTTCCTTGATTGGTAATACTGAGTCCTCATCAATACCGATCAAAATTTTAATTATCGATGACTCAGAAATTGATCGCACTATTTATCGATTTCATTTACTAAAAGATAAAGAAAAAAATTATGAAATTATCGAAGCAGAGACTTTAGAAGAAGGATGGGAACTATGGACAAATGAACATCCCCATCTTGTTTTAGTTGATATTAATTTACCTGATGGTAACGGTTTAGAATTAGTCGAAAATATTAGAAAAACTGAAAAAAGCTTTAAATTACCTGTTATTGTGATGACGGGGCAAGGAAATGAACGAATTGCTGTTCAGGCAATGAAATTAGGAGCGAGTGATTATTTAGTCAAAGAAGATATTACATTTAATCTTTTTTGCCGTAGTGTTAGTAATACATTAAGCCAATTATCACTTTTTTATCAGTTAGACCGATTACAACAGCACGATGCTTTAGTTGCCCAAATTGCGCTGCATATCCGTCAATCGATTAATTTAACGGAAATTTATAATGCGGTTGTCCAAGATGTTCGCAGTTTATTAAATGCCGATCGCGTCCTTATCTATAAATTCATGCCGGATATGAGTGGGGTAATCGTGGCGGAATCGGTTCTTTCTCCCTGGGAGGCATCGCTCCATGCTCAGGTGATTGATACCTGTTTTCAACAAACCAAAGGAAAAGCCTATCAATCCGGCAGAATATTTGCGGCGGCCGATATTTACAAAGCGAATTTAACGCCCTGTCATGTGGAATTATTAGAACGATTTCAAGTACGGGCGAATCTGGTTGTTCCTATCCTTTTACCGCAACATTCAGAAGAGCAACCCTCACTCTGGGGGCTACTGGTGGTTCATCAATGTTCTGGCCCGCGTTTTTGGGAAGAATCGGATGTCGATTTAATGAAACGTTTATCCGTACAGTTAGCGATCGCGCTTCAACAGGGAGAACTCTATCAAAACTTACAGGTCTTAAATAATTCCTTAGAAGAAAAGGTTACAGAACGGACTACTGAATTGCAAACACTGCTTCAACAGTACCAAGAAGCGGAAACAACCTTAAAATTCCAAGCTCGCATTTTAGAAGAAATCCACGATGCCGTCGTCTCAACCGATACAGAAGGAATTGTTTATAGCTGGAACGCAGGAGCAGAAAGACTTTTTGGGTATTCTGCTGAAGAAATGCTCGGCCACAACATAGATATTTTGTATGAAAATTTTGACGAACTGCAAACAAAAGTCATTCAACCCCTATTAACCAAAGGCCAAGACGAAGTAGAAGTTAAAGTCCATACCAAAACAGGTGAATCGCTTTATATTAGTTTGCGATTGTCCACCATTACAGATGAGCAAGGGGAAATTATTCGTCTTTTAGGCTGCTCTAATGATATTAGTCAACGTAAAAAAGTGGAATTTGCACTTAAAGCCCTAAATCAACAATTAGAAACCAGAGTTGAACAACGTACCATCGCTTTACAACAAAGTGAAAAACGCTTGCGAGAAACCCAACAGTTTGCTCGTCTTGGCAGTTGGGAAATAAATACACTGACGAATCAATGTATTTGGTCTGCTGAACTTTATGAAATTTTTCGGCTTAACCCTGAAGACTGTGACCTTTCCCCGCAGCAACTCCGCCATTTTTTCTCTTCCCAGGATTTTGTTTTACTCAAACAGTGTTTTCAACAAGCGATTGACCGGAAAGAGGCATTTGAGGTGGATGTGCAAATTATTCGGGCAGACGGAACAACAGGTTATATCTTAGCCAAAGGAAAACCTGGCTTAAATTTAGAAGGACAAGTGACCCATCTTCTAGGTTTTGCAATGGATATTACTGAACGAAAAGTGGCAGAAGAGAATTTAAGGAAGAGTGAACAACGCTTTGTGACTCTTGCTGCGGCTGCGCCGGTTGCAATCTTTCGGATTGATCAATTGGGCAACTGCATTTATGTCAATGATTTTTGGAGTCGCATAACCGGGCAAGAAACCACCGTTGCATTAGGAAATGGCTGGATAAATACCATACATCCTGAGGATCGAGAGCGCATTCTAAATTCATGGAATAATGCACTTAGTCAAAACGGTTATTACCAAGGTCAAGGGCGAGCGTTAAAACCCAATGGAGAGATTACTTGGTATTATTGCCAAGCTTTGCCTGAATTTGATGCTAATAATACTATAACTGGCTATATCGGTACATTAACCGATATTACTGAGCACAAAAAGAATGAGGAAGAATTACGAAATCTCTCTACCCGTCTAGAACTTGCGCTTAAATCGGCAAATATTGGAACTTGGGAATTTGATTTATGGAATAATTCTCAAATTTGGGATGAACGGATGTATAACTTATTTGGGCGTTCTCCTCAATCCGTTAGTTTTGATAAAAATGCTTGGCAGACTTTTCTGAGTTTTATCCACCCCGATGATTTATCTTTATTTGAAGATTTATCTCCAGAGTTATTAAATAATCAAAAAGATCTCAATATGGAATTCCGAATTATTCGGCCTGATGGTAGTATTCGGACGCTTCAATCTAACGCGATTGTCATTAAGAATCAACAGAATATTCCTGAACGTTTAATTGGGATTAACTACGATATTAGTGAACGTAAAAATTATGAAATTGAATTGCAGGAAACCAATGCTCAATTAGCACGGGCGACTCGCTTAAAAGATGAGTTTTTAGCCAATATGAGTCATGAATTACGAACGCCCCTCAATGCCATTCTAGGAATGTCCGAAGGGCTACAAGATGAGGTCTTTGGCAGTATCAATCTTCGTCAATTAGAAGCTGTTGGATTGATTGAGCGCAGTGGTAGACACTTACTGGATTTAATTAACGATATTCTCGATTTAGCCAAAATCGAAGCGGGTAAACTTGAACTCGAATATGAATGGGTTTTAGTCAGTAATCTTTGTCAAAATAGTGTCGTGTTTGTGAAACAAATGGCGTTTGCCAAACAAATCCAAATTCATACGCAGATTGATCAACAAATTAATCAACTTTGGATCGATGAGCGACGGATACGTCAGGTGTTAATTAATTTATTAAGTAATGCCGTTAAATTTACGCCCCAAGGGGGGCAAATTTGCTTAGATGTTCGCTTAAGAGAATCAGAGATATTAATTTCGGTGAGCGATACAGGAATTGGGATTGCGCCTGACTATTTAAGTAAACTTTTTCAACCTTTTATGCAGATTGATAGCAGCTTAAGCCGTCAGCATTCGGGAACAGGTTTAGGATTAGCCTTAGTTCAACGCATAATTGCTCAACATGGTGGCACTATCTCTGTCGAAAGTACGTTGGGACAAGGAAGTTGTTTTACGATTCATCTTCCCCTCTCTCCGCAAGCTCTAACTTCAGTAAGTATTAATGATACGAATGTGACTTTTAATCCTGAAGTTCAAGAGACAGTTAATTCACCATCCGCTATTAATGTTGGGCACTCTCCGTTAATTCTTGTGGCTGACGATAATGAAGGGAATAGTAAGAGTATGGAGGATTATTTAAACCAAAAAGGTTATCAGTTGTTATTAGCTCGCAATGGTCTAGAAGCTGTGGAATTAGCCATTCAGCATCAACCTGATTTAATTTTTATGGATATTCAAATGCCCGAAATGGATGGATTAGAGGCAACTAGCCACATTCGCTCCAATTCAGCCACGGCCCAAATTCCGATTGTTGTTTTAACGGCTTTGGCCTTTCCTCAAGACAGCGATCGCTTCTTAGCCACAGGAGCCAATGAGTATTTGAGTAAGCCTGTGCGATTTAAGCAAATTATTGAAGTGATCAAAAAATATTGTTCTAAATAATTGATTTTATACGGCTTCTTTGTCAAAAAATCCCTACACAAATAGACAAATTTTATTAATATTTAAGCCAATCGAATAAAAATAGACTTGGCAGGATCGAGGTAAAAGTCCTGAGCAATTTGATTAAATAAATTTTTAATGATAGTATGATTCAACTGTCCAATTTTTATGCCTAAATTACTAATCAGAACCGTATAAACATCTGTTCCCGATTTGGAAATGCGGAGATGACATTGAAGGCTCCAGATTTTACCTTTTAAGTCCGATAAAGAATAATAATAATCTTGATTAATTGTTTCCATAAAACCTCTGCTACGAATATTTTAAATAGATCAAAAATCAAATTTTTAGCTTAATTGAAGAATTGAGAAATTTTTCTCTTTTCGTAAGATAAGAACCAAAAATAAAGATTTAATAAAGATAGTGTTTTTTGAAATAATCCTTTAGCAATCCCAGTTCAACAAGGTTGCAATCTGTTGGGGAAGATCGATTAACAGCCTGTCATAATTAATAACCCCAGCTATTTCAAGATCTTTTATTATGTCAGCGTTAAACCATTGAATACCCGCTGCCATTAAGATGACAGGAACATTTTGCGTTTCAGGTTGGGAACGTAAATGTTTGAGAAAACTAAAAAAGGTCATGCCGCAAGTAGAAAGATCAAACAAGATAACATCAGGTTGATGTTCAGCAGCAGAAGCTAACGCGGCTAATGGATACGGTGTAGTGGAGACATCCCAATTACCAAAATAACTTAGATATTCTTGAAGGACTTCCCGTTGATTGCGATCGCCATTAATTAATAAGAGTGTTTTGGTTGCGGTTGCCATCATGCTTAGATGCCTTATCCTCTGGGTTGCTCAATGTCCATAAACTAACGGACAAAAGTAAGGATTTGGTAAGGATGGCTTTCGGCAACTAATTAATTATAA
>CAYZWO010000023.1:2142-42309 GCA_964482215.1 uncultured bacterium | reverse complement strand
TGATCGCGCTCCATTGTCTCTTTCATGGTAGCGAGTTTTTGCTCACCTGTTCGTCAAATAACCCCACCCTTGAATTCGTCAGAGTGGGGCACACTTAAAATTAATTAGATATTACGTTTGATTTTATCTTTCTGGCTGATGAAGATTAGAGCCGCAGTAAAAGGAATAACCACAATTACAGCACCCCAAACTAGGCTCCAGAGAAAATTCGCTAAACTAGGAGTCATAGAGTTTTAACCTTTTGCTTGTGATAGGCATTTGTTAACTATTTATTCTAATCGGGTTTGTTCCTTTTTTTGAATCGGGATAGCTTGAGGCTGATTACCTTTTATCGGTTTTAGCCCGCGATCGCTCATGGGTCAGTTTCAACCGTAACAAAATTTCCGTCAAAAAATTGATTAGACTAATTGTGTCAATCAAAATGAAACAAAGAGTTAACAATCAAGCTGACAGTCCTGTTATGTTGAGCTAAAAAGTCGGCGCGTTACGGGAAATTTTTAAATTAATGATTGATAGGATCAGAATAAACAGAAACAGAACTAAACCAATGGCAGACGCATAATTAATGTCTAGATCTTGAAATGCGCGTTCATAGACATAATAAACAACGGTTTTGGAATGATTGAGCGGGCCACCTTGGGTCATGATATAGACTTCCTCAAAGACTTTCATGGCAGAAATGGAAGAAATGACCGCAACTAATAATAGATAAGGTCGCATCAGAGGAATGGTAATATCCCAATGTTTTTGCCAACCGTCTGAGCCGTCAATTGCCGCTGCTTCGTAGAGATCTTCAGGAATGGCTTGTAGTCCTGCTAAATAAATAACCATGTAGTAACCCAACCCTTTCCAGATGGTAACTAACATCACACTCCAGAGAGCAAGTTCGGGGCTGGTTAACCAAGGAATCCCTTCTTTGAAACCGATTAATTGAAGTAATTGGTTAAAAATGCCATTGGAGGCATAGAGAGCTTTCCAGGCAATCCCCGCAACCACCATTGAAATGACAACAGGGGTATAGTAGGCCATCCGAAACCAATGAATGCCTCGTAGTTTCTGGTTGACTAAAATAGCGAGTCCCAAGGGTACAGTGACTAAAACGGGAACCGCGCCAATCAGGTATAAAAAGCTATTGCGAACGGTTTGCCAAAAGACTTGATCGGTCAATAATTTTTGAAAATTTTTCAGTCCAACCCATTGAGGAGCTTGGGTTAGATCTAATTCGTATTGGGTAAAACTAAGGGAAAAGGCTTGAAAGGCGGGATAAAAGACGGCAATTCCTAAAACGGTTAAAGCAGGAAGCAGGAACAAATAAGGCGTTAATTGAACGAGGGTTTTCCTTTTTAACGATTGTCCTATTGTCATAGCTTTTGATTTCCCTTGTATCCGTTGGTAGCTGGCAAGTTGATCTTAAGCGGATCGTTGTCTGAAAACAAGAGCGCGATCGCTGTTATCTCAAATCATCTTCGGTCAAACCAGCATCTTTCAAAATGCTTTTAAGCGTACCAATTGGTAAATCTTTATTGCCATGAACGGGAATGGATAAAATAACTTTTATTTCTTGTTTTGTATAAATATGATGGCTGCTACTAATACGCTTTAACTGCCAACCATAACGTTCAACAATCTTACAAAGAGCTTTACCAGAGATAGATTTCATAGTGATAATTCGACTAGCTCTTTTTCTGCTTCAATTTCTATTTCTTGACTAGCAACTTCAAGCCAACCTTGAACGGCATCTTGCAACATTTCTAGTAATTGTTCGTAGTTTTCTCCCCAAGTATGACAGCCTGGCAAGGCAGGTACAGAACCGCACCAAACTCCATCTTCTTGCCAGATTAAAGCTTTAACTTTCATATTATCGTTACTCCTAAATAAATTTGTTCGGTTTTACGAAGAAACTACAATACGTGATCGCGATTGAAATATATTGACAAAACACAGTCAATTGTTGTTAATTTTCGATTAGGAAATAATTTTTAAAAATTGAAATCGCTCTTTGTCCAAATCCACACTTTTCTTTGGTGAGAAAGCTGAGACTAGAAAGAAGATTTTCTTCGCGTTTTTTAATGATTGCTTTTGCAGCTTTTTGTGAATCTAACTTACTAAATAATCTGTTATATTTTTTATCTTTTTTAACACTTTCTATTAAATTAATAATATCATTTTCAGTTGCAGATAATAGGTTAATTGTCTTAATTTCATGCGTTTTAATTTCGATTGGAAAGTAGTTTAGGAAAATTGAGACAGCTTTTTTCCCAAATCCACATTTTTCGTCCGTGAGAAAATTTAAATCATAAAGAGTATTTTCTTCACGTTTTTTAATGATTGCTTTTGCAGCTTTTTGTGAATCTAATTTATTTATTGATCGGCTATATCTTTCATCTTTTTTGACATATTCAATTAAATCAATAATATCATCCTCGCTTGCTGACAATAAAGGTATCCTGATAACTTTTCCTGCTTCAATTTCGATTTGTTGAAACATATCATTATCGACAATAATACACCAAATCAAATCAAGATTGGCAAGACGAGCCGCTTCTAAGACTGGAGTATTAAGGCAGGATTCATATTGATTTTCTTCAATTTCTTTGACAATAATAGGTAAAAAATTCTTATTTGTTTTTTTCATATGTAAGGCTAAATTCTTGATTAGAATATCGTTGCCGACCGAAGAACCTTTAACTTCACTAATAGGCAGATGAATAGTTTTACCACGTTCAATACTAAAAAAATCTTCAGTTCCGTCAAATAAAGCCATTTTTTTCTCCTTAATGATTAATAAAATTATGATTTAAAAAAACTTCTTGAACTAACTCTTCATAAAGTTTAGTAATTTGAGAATTTGACCAACAAATAACAGGTAAATGTTGAAATTCAGCAATTTTAGTTTGAGCATAAATTTTTAAACGAGTTTTTCTTTGTATTCCGTTAAATTTACGATTAGATAACTCGGTTTGAATACATCTTTCTAATTGCGCTCCTGCGTCCCCTGGGCAATTACTAAAAACTAAACCTAAATTCCAAGGTTTTACCCCTAATGGATATTTTTTAGCATTACTTTCCCGAAGAAATGGAATATCATTTTGATAGAGATCAACAGCGTGGAAAAGAGCTTTTTTACTATAGTCTGTTGGAATTAGAATTGTATCAATACTTAAAAGCATTGCCAACATTAAAGGATCTTTAGATGGAGAAACATCAATAAAAATATAATCATAGTGTTTTTTAAAAGAATCAACAAGTTTTTTTAAAATTTTCGCTTTTTGAATTTGAGAACTATCTGCTGCTGACGTTGATGTTGTATTGCCTTCTGAATCTTTAAACAAAAATAATTCTTTAGGATTTGACGGGAGAATATCTATTGAAAAAATATCACCCTTTGTATTTTTAAGTTTACGATTAACAATATTTTTTTTAGCTAAGTAAAACGCTTCTTGCATTTTATTTGCCTGAACATCCCGAACACACTCAATTAAATACGGCGGATATTCTTCAGGTTCAATTTTAAAAGATCGTGTTAAGTCAACTTGTGTATCTAAATCTATAAATAAAACTTTTTTACCTTTTAGAGCAAGTGTAGAGCCAATATTTAATGTATTAGTGGTTTTCGCAACTCCACCTTTTCGATTCCAAACAGCAGTTACTAAGGCAGGCTGAGGATTTTGTAAAACATATTCTAATTGCTTCATCAATTCAGGAATTGTTTTTTCCGTCATTCTCTGAATGGGGGTTAAAGGAAAAATTAAGCCATCTACTCGTCGCCAAAGTTGAAAAAAATCCCCGTTAAAAACTAGTCCATAGGAAGCCAATCTATTTACGTCAATATTAGGGTTACTCGCATCTAAATATTGTTTAAGCCCGTTGTCTCCTATTCCCCCTTGTGTCGCGCTCAAGTAACTTGGATGAACTTTGCATTTATCAACAAAATCAACATCATCTACTTTTGAAAGATTCCCATCTCTAGCCTTATCTTCAATCACTAAAATTGGTGGAACTTTAGGCGGATCATTGTTTAAATCACTGGCATCAACATCACTGGGCCAAATCAAATAATCTGGTCTTAATCCTGAGCCTGCACCTAATGAAGGATTTTGAAACATTTCGCGCAGAGTAACGCCCAACAGATTAAGCATTGGAGTTACAAAATGACTTTCTAACGGGGCTTCACCGAAAGGGCTTGGCAAGCTTTTCCATTTTTCTATTAATAAATTATATTTATCAGATGAATTAACAGAAGCAGACATATTATATTTATTGTGTGAGATAAGTGAGAATACTGATGGCATGAAAATGTATTTTTAAACGAAATTCAGCAAAATTACTGACTTTGTAGAATATTTTCACACACAACAATAATAATATCGCACACCATAATGCAATCAAACAAGCTTAAATTGTTACAATTGCCTTAACGTAATTAACCTGTTGAATATAACGGAGAGTTTTTTGAACTAATTAAGCATTGCTCAAGGATAAAATAATTAACGCAGCGTTTACTTCCATATTTTTCATTAAGAATAGATTCTAAAATTTCAGGTGTTAAACCATTGGCTTCAGCTTCATCACTCAATTGATCCATTAAGGTTTGTAGCTTGTTGATAGCGATCGCGTCTTGTTGAGATTTAAACACTTTCTTAAAAACAACACTATTCATTCAGGTTTTGATCAGGATTTCTAAGGCGAATCGTTTCCATTGGAGATACTAAACCTTCAGCTTGAACTAACCCTTGTAACGTTTGGGATAACTTCTTTAAAGCATTCGGAGAATATTGAATCAAACTAGACGGTTTTAAAAAGGTTTCCACCCCAACAGTTGAAGCAGAACGAATACTGCCTTCGGTAGAAACGAGTAAGGAAGAACCGCCAAAATATTCGCCGATCGCTTTCGGGCTACTGTGACCCAAAAACACACTGCGGGCATTACGAATTTTTTCCACAAAATCCCAAGGTTCCTCAACCGCCAAGAACAGGTAATAGGGCGAAAACTGATTAACCAGATCGATCACTTCAGTCAGGGAATTGACCAAGATAATTAAGCCATAATGCGCGATCGCCTTTTCCGTGAGGATGCTCTGGGGATTTTCTTTAAACTGGTCTTGAATAATCGCTTGAACGGTTGCAGCAATTTGGGGATCGTCGGTAAACAATAACAGAGACGAGTGGGGGTCTTGTTCCGCTTGGGCTAATAAATCCGCCGCAATTTGTAAAGGATTCGCAGAATTATCGGCAATAATCACCAGATCTGTCCGTTCAATGGGGCTATCAATGCGAACAATGCCATTGACTAAATTTTTAGCTAAAGCCACCTCTAAACCGCCTGCCCCTGTGATCACTTCCACCTTGGGAACGCTACGAGTGCCATAGGCCAAGGCCGCGATCGCCTTTGCCCCGTCTAAACGGTAAACTTCCTCAATGCCTGCTTCCTGGGCTGCGACTAACAGATCGGGAGCAATTTTTTGATCCAAATTCGGCGGCGTTACTAAGACGACTTGAGGAACCTGGGCAACTCTAGCAGGAATGGCTTGCATTAACAGATTACTTAAGCGCGATCCCCGATTTCCTGATACATAAATCCCTGCGCGTTGGACAGGATAGTAGCGTTTTCCCTGTACTACTTCATCTTCGCTAAACCTAACCCAGGATTTGGGCAACTGCTGACGGTAAAAGACATCGAGTTGACGACAAGCAACCTGAATAGCATTGAGTAAATCCTTGGGAATTTGTTGATAGGCCGCATCCAATTCCGAACCACTGACCCGCAGAGACGGAACTTTGACCTCTTCGGAGTCTGACACTGGGAGCAAGGCCCCATCCCCTTCAGAGCGAACACGGTCTAAAATCTCTCTTACGGTAGATTCCTGAAAACGAAATTCCCGATCAGTTGATCGTTGACGAATCCGTCCCAATTCCGTGAGTGCCTCAGCTTGCTGAGTAATAATTCGTAGCATGGAGTTCAATGTTCCCAACGTCGCTACTAACTATATGTGAGTTGGAAAATTCATTCCTCTAGCTTAGCGTGGATTTTTCTGGAAGGATTGAAGTAGCGGGCCCCTGATGTACAAGTTTCTCGGATTTCAACAGAATGAATACCTATTAGCCCCATTGCTTCCAATTTGTCAAATACCCATTTGGCGATCGCTTCACTGGTGGGATTTTCTAAGCCTGTGGTTTCGTTGAGATAGTAGTGATCGAGGAAATCTTCTAATAAAGGGTCTAAATAGGACTTAACCTTAGCAAAATCCATGACCATTCCCTGTTGTGGCCCCGTTTCGTGCAGGCGATCGCTCTCAATATAAACCCGTCCTATCCAACTATGACCATGAAGGCGTTGACATTTACCGTCATAGTGGGGCAGAGAATGGGCCGCCTCAAAGCGAAATTCTTTATAAATAAGCCACATATTATTTGAGCGATTGTGGAGTTCAGTTTGCTTAAGCTTTTTAAACGAAAATTTTGTCGGGATTTAATCAGCACTTATTTTTGATCTTACCTTAAAAACGAATTTAAGAATGTAGAGCTAAAAAGGCAAGACTCGCTAAACCCGAAGCGGAAAAGAAAATGGTTTTATAGGGAAATTGGCTGAGATTTAAGCTTAATAATGCTAAGAAATAAACATCAATAAAAACCCGTGAATAATCGAGATAGTAATTTAAAATGTACAAGCTAGTCATCGCAAACATTCCAAAATACATCAAGCCTGAAACGAGCAATAAAGATGTCTGCGATCGATTACGGTAGGATAACCAAAGTGTCAGAATAAAAGCTAAAATCAATAAAACAAATAAATACGCTTCAAAGATTTTATTGCCACCAAATCCTCCTGTTAATAAACTAATAAATTTTTTAATAATTCCGACAAAAGGTAAGCCAAAATTCCCTGTTCCTGAAGTTCCTAATAAATTGAGCGATAGCACATAAAAGTTCCAGGCAATTGGAGGAATAATCGCTAAGACTAAAAACTTCAAGTAATCATATTGTTTCTTGAAAATAACGGTAAACGCTAAAGCAACACAAAGTAATAACATCGTCTCCCGTGTTAAACAAGCCAAAGAAACCATTAAGCCCGTATAAATCGGTTTATTTTGAGTATAAAAATAAAAAGTCGCAACGAAAAATAGTCCTGTTAATAAATCTGAGGTAGATAAAGATAAAACAATCCAAATCCCTGGAATACAAAGGGTAAATAATGCCTGATTGATGTTAAAGTCTTGGGTTTTAAAATATAAACTTGCCAGCCAAACGATCAGAATAATCGCGATCGCGTTAATCGCTACCATCACATAGGGGATTAACTGAGGATTGCCAAAACCAAAAAAATAACTGAGCAAGGGGTAGAGAATACGCCGATAACGATAGGCAGGATGATCTAAAGATTCTAGGGTATCTAAATCACTTAAAAATGGATCGAGGGCTAAACTCAAAAATTGTTGCCCATCATAACCCAATTCATCCTTAAAAATAAAAGTTTGATCAGGATTTAAAAAAGGAGAAAGGGGTAAAACTGAGCCAATGCGAAAAAAGCCTGTAATGTTTCCTGCAAATTTAAAAAAGTAAAGATAAACAACAACGCTAATTACAATTAATGCGCTGATTAAAACATTTCTGATTTCAGGGATTTGTAATATTTTTTTTAAATCTTGATTTTTAAATTGATTTGAATTTGGCATATTAATTTATTTTTGGGCAATCACTAACCAGATTCCTTGAGCCTCTACAAAATAATTTTTGGGAAAGGTACTGGTACGACTCCTATTGGGGGCTGTAATTAATTGAATAACTTCCTCAATTTGCTCATAATTCGGGCTGGTTTCTAAATTATGCTTTAAAAATTGACGAATGATGCGCCGTTGGAGAGCCAAAGGAAGAGTTCTTAATTTGATGCGGTTTAATTGGGTAAGTTCCTGATTAGCAATTTCCTGTAATAAGCCTGTACTGACGGATTCTAGATAGTGGACTTCGGCTTGCAATAATTCTGCGGTTTGCGCGATCGCCGTTTCTACTTGGGGATTAAATTCCGTTTTTAAGTAGGGTAAAAGCTGCTGACGAATGCGATTGCGGGTATAGTGGAGCTTTTCATTAAACGCATCTTCCCAGATGGGCAGTTGAAATTGCTGGCAAAAATCTCCTGTTTCCGTACGAAAAATGTTTAATAAAGGCCGTATGAGTTGGATTTCAGAAGTTAACGCCCTCTGCCAGGTTAAAGCTTGCAATCCATCACTCCCAGAACCCCGAATGAGATTATACAAAAACGTTTCCGCGCGATCGCTTTGAGTGTGACCCGTTACTACTAGAGCAAAACCTTGTTCTGTGGCCATTTCAATCAAACTCTGATAACGCCATTCCCTCGCGGCGGCTTCCGTTTCCTTGAGTTGATAGGCAGTTTTGAGATAAAAGGGTAACTGCCAAGTGTGTGCTAATTCCCTGACATGATCCGCAATGCCTGCATCCGTTGACCAGCCGTGATCACAGTGCGCGATCGCGAGTTGCCAATGCCATTTAGGTTGTAAATCTAACAATAATTGGGCTAAACAAACGGAATCTTGCCCCCCTGATACGGCAATTAAAATTTTCGCTTCTCTAGGTAACAGCGATCGCTGCTTTAGGGTTTTGTGGAGTTTGCTATGTAAGTCTGTCCATACCATATCCAATCAAATTAAACTTGGAAATATTCCTTAAGAAAGAGCTAAAAAGTGTGATTTAGGCAACTATTCCCACAAAATCTTCACTAACACCTGCTAGGATAAAAAATGATAAACCTTACCCAAAATTAACCGATGAGCGATCTAATTGTCATTGCTTACGACGACGAGTACAAGGCAGAAGAAGTGCGTCTGACCTTAGCTAAATTACAAGTTGAGCATTTAATTGAACTCGAAGATGCTGCCGTTGTTGTTAAAGATGAAAACGGAAAAATTAAACTAAAACAAGCTGTTAACCTCACAGGAGCAGGAGCCGCTAGCGGTGGTTTTTGGGGATTATTAATTGGTATCCTCTTTTTTGCTCCTTTATTTGGGGCTGCTGTTGGGGCTGCCAGTGGAGCCTTAGCTGGTGCGCTTAGTGACGTGGGGGTTAATGATGATTTTATGCGGGATCTAGCCCAAAGTTTACCCAACAAATCTTCTGCCCTCTTTGTCTTAGTGCGTAAAGTAACCCCCGACAAAGTATTAGATGAAGTCAGCAAATTTGGCGGTAAAGTCTTACAAACATCCTTAAGTAAAGACGAAGAAGCCCAATTACAAGAAGTCTTAAATAATCGCGGTTTAACGACCGCAACGGCTGCGGCTGAGTAGTTCAACTCGGTTTAAATTTGAGCCTTATTTAAACCTTCCTCCTAATCGGTTAGGAGGTTTTTTAGTGCCAATCTTCCCCTGTTCCGTATTGATAAGGGCAGAGTTAAAAGGCGACGGATCTTCTAGATTTACTAAATGGATTACTTTAAATCTTCGTCATCTAATCCAGGTCTCGGCATGGGGAGTTTAGAAGTCGCTTCTCCATTCCAAGGGGCAAAAATCGGCAATAAGGCTAAACCAGGAAAAGAAATTAGAAAACTAAGAAAGAAAAACATTGGCCAACCCGTTTGTTTGGCGATAACGCCAGCAGGGGCAATGAGAACATTTTGGCTAAAGGCATACAAACTAGACAACAAAGCGTATTGGGTCGCCGAAAATTGTTTATTACAAAGGCTCATGAAAAACGCCAGAAAAGCTGCTGTTCCTAACCCTGCACAAAAATTTTCAATATTAATTGTCAAAATCATGAAGGGATAGCTTTTTCCCACATTTGCCAACGCCAAATACGCTAAGTTACTCGTGGCTTGGAATCCACCAAAAATCCAGAGGGAACGATTAATTCCTAGTTTGCTTAAGAAAACGCCCCCTGCTAAAGTTCCTACAATCGTTGCAATCAGTCCCATTCCTCCTTTAATCGCGCCAATATCAGTTTGGCTGAAGCCTGTTTGGAGTAGAAACGGTGTAGACATATTGTTGGCGATCGCGTCCCCTAATTTATAGAGAACGATAAACACCAGAATCATAATTCCAGAAACTAGACCTTTGCGCTGAAAGAAGTCAACAAAGGGATCAACGATGGCAGAACGCAGGGAATCAGGGGGAGGGCTTTGAACAAGGGGTTCAGGGGCAAAGTAAGAAGCGATAATTCCTATCAACATTAATAATGCTAAAAGCCCGTAAACTTGCGGCCAGGGCATTCTATCCGCCAAAATCAACGCCAAAGAACCTGTGGTTAACAGAGCCAAGCGATACCCCAACACGAAAACTGCAACCCCTGCCCCCATTTCAGGTTCATCTAAAATATCCGTTCGATAGGCATCGGCGGCAATATCCTGGGTTGCACTAAAAATCGCGATAAATAACGCATTGATGGCTAATAGGGTCAGGGCATTTTTCGGATCTTGTAGAGCCATTCCTGCGATCGCCAGCACAAGACCAACTTGGGTAATCACCAACCAGCCCCGTCTTCTGCCCAAAAAAGGCGGAACAAAGCGGTCTAACAGGGGAGACCAAATAAATTTAAAAGAATAGGGAATTCCGACTAAGCTAAATAGCCCAATCGCTGCCAAATCTACATTTTCCTTCGTCATCCAAGCCTGAAGCGTTTGGCTCGTTAGATAGAGCGGTAAACCAGAGGCAAACCCTAAAAAAATTAGGGCAGACATCTTTCGACTTTGGAAAACTTTAAGCAGATCGGCAAACATAGACTAATTTATAAAGTTTACTCAATGAGATTCCGTTATTTTATAGTGTTATGGCAATTATTTTTAAATTGTTCTCCAAAGTCTATTAAAATAAATTCACCCTTTTGCTAAATCAAGCATTAATAATTCTTATTTTATTTCATCTCCTGATTTTTTCTTGGCTTATTAAAAATATTTTAATTTCAGACTTAATTTTAAAAAATTGCTCATGGTAAAATCCCGCGATTCCTTAACAACGGCCCCTCTTTTTTATCCTCAAAATCATTTAACGCCTCAAAAAACTGCAAAAAATTCTCTTTTATTATTTTTACCCCTAGCACTCTGGATTCTCATTGGGGTAGTCCTTCGTTTTAATGAGTTAACCAGTAAATCACCTTGGACAGATGAATTTGCCACCTTAGTTTTTAGCTTAGGAAATCATTTTAATTTACTGCCCCTCAATCAAATTATTTCTACAGAAACCTTATTAAAACCATTAGAAATTAATGCTGAGACAAATATTAATGATGTTGCCAATTTGCTGTTAAATGAAGACAATCATCCGCCGCTTTATTTTGCCCTATTTCATCTCTGGTTAAAACTATTTCCCAGTTCAGGGGATTATATTAACCTCTGGGCAAGTCGAGCATTTCCTGCTTTATTTGGCGTATTGGCAATTCCTGTTGCCTACTTAGTCGGAAAATTCGTTTTTCGTTCTACTGTGATGGCTAACTTAGCTGCCCTTTTAATTGCGGTTTCTCCCTATCATATTTTTCTATCCCAAGAAGCTCGTCACTACACCTGTGCAGTTCTATTTGTTTGTTTAGCGTTAGGCTGTTTTTTAAAGGCTGCCCAAAATTTATCAAAAGGACAAACTTTATCTAAAAGGCTAATTCTGGCTTGGATTATTATTAATGCAATTGGACTATCAATTCATTTCTTTTTCGGCTTAGGTGCATTAGCGGGCTTTATGTCTTTAGCCGTTTTATTTCTAACTCAAGCTCAGAAAGTTGATTTTAATTTATACAAACTCAAACATTGGAATTCTCTAGTTATCGTTCTTTTAGGAACCTCCACAACGGTTTTAGTTTGGGTCTCGATTATTACCCAACGAGAATTTGGCAACGGCATGACCCAATGGATTCAACAGGATAATAGCAGTTTTATCGGCTTGGTTAGCCCTCCTTTTCAACTAGCGGCGGCGTGGGTAACGATGTTATGCCTTTTACCGATTGAGTCCCCATCGTTAGCGATCGCGATTTTTTCAGGAGCCGTAATGCTGGCTTATCTGATTTGGTTTATTCCCATTATTAAACAAGGTTTAATGAATAGCTGGAACCGAGGAAAATATCAGCTAGAAACTAAAATGCTGATTTTGTCTTTTATTAGTTTAGTCATTTTATTTTTAGGTGTAACTTATTTAGGCGGAAAAGATATTACTCGTGGGGCGAGATATAGTTTTGTTTATTTACCCACTGTTACTTTTTTACTCGCTATCATTCTAGCCAATTATTGGCAAAATAAATCTGCAAAATTCAAATTTAAGATTAATTCGCAAAATTTGAGTTACTTTATCAAAAATAATGGTAAGTTTATTGCTTTTTTAGTTGGTTTAATGGGGATCTTAAGCGGTTTAACGATCACCCATAATTTGGGTTATCGCAAATATTATGATCCGACTCAATTTTTAAACGTCGTCCAATCCCATTCAACCGTTCCCACATTAATTGCCACCACTCATCAAAGTTTGGTTCAAACAGGGGAAATGATGAGCATTGCTTGGGCTTTAAAACACAATGCAGCGATCGCGCCTAACCCATCGTTTTTATTAATCCATCAAACCGAAGATAATTCACCCGCGACGACACAAAAACTCAAGGAAATTGTCGAAAAACAAACGCAACCATTAGATGTGTGGGTAGTCAATTTTCATGCAGAGGTAGATTTACCCCATTGCTCTGTCGATGAGCGATCGTTTCCTGGGATTAATGGCTATGGTTATCAGCTTTATCATTGTTCTTCGTGAAGTTAATCCCCCTGCCTTCGGCTTCCCCCCTTTGAAAGGGGGGCTAGGGGGGATAAAACGCCATTTATCGGCAATTTTAGTTAAATAAGTTGGTATAAAGTTGTCTTAATTCATGACCATCCCGCCATCGACGTTAAAGACTTGTCCCGTAATGTAGGCAGCTGCGGGATCGGTTCCTAAAAAGCGAATCATCCCTGCAACTTCTTCAGGTTCACCGTAACGGGAAAGGGGAATAAATTTTAAAATGTCGTCAGCTTTGAGGTCGTGGGTCATATCGGTAGAAATAAAGCCTGGCGCAACCGCATTAACGGTAATCCCACGGGCTGCTAATTCCTTGGCCACGGTTTTCGTAAAGCCGATCACCCCTGCTTTCGCTGCACTATAGTTTGCCTGACCAGGATTCCCCATTAAACCAGCAACGGAAGTGATATTAATAATGCGTCCGCTCTTTTGTTTCAACATAAGCTTAGAAGCAGCTTTAGTGCAGAGGAAAACGCCTGTTAGATTCAAATCAATAACTGACTGCCAATCTTCTAATTTCATCCGCAATAGCAAGGTATCACGGGTAATGCCTGCGTTATTTACCAAAATATCAATGTGGCCAAAGATTTTAATAGTTTCATCAAACAAAGCATCCACTTCTTCGGGTTTAGAAACATCAGCCTTAACAGCGATCGCCTTGGAACCTAGCTTTTCAATTTCTTGAACAACTGCATCAGCCGCACTACTCGATTGGGCATAATTCACTACGACTCTTACCCCTGTCGATGCCAACGCGATCGCGGTTGCCCGTCCAATGCCTCTGGATGCGCCCGTAACAATCGCCACTTGTTCTGATAATGCGACCATAAAGTTTCCTCCAATCGTGATCAAATTAGGTATAGCCTAACCATTTTAAAGCCCCTCTGGTCTGTTATCGCGCAAATATCTGATGGATTGAGCAATAAGGTTGCAACAAATCGATGGCATTAAGGGCAACTTACCTTAGCAGAATCAACTTTTGGGATGAGGAAAACCAACCAGACGAATTGTTTAATGGAAGAAAAACCTCATAACTTGAATATGCAGCAAAAACAAAATCATTTCCCCGTATTTGTCGCAGGTTCGATTCTGATCGGGATGGGATTTGCGTCCTTATTTGACGGCATTATTCTCCATCGAATTTTGCAATGGCACCATTTATTTTCCAATGTTAATCCCCTTGACAACCCTGAAAATATTACCTTAAATCTTTTGGGTGATCAGATTTTTTTAGGTGCAGGATATTTTATTTTTGTAACAGGATTAATTTTATTATTTTGGGCAGTCTGGCAGGGAAATTTGATTAACTTAAGCCCAACTTTCTTTGGTTGTCTATTAATCGGCTTTGGCAAATTTAATTTAATTGAAGGTGTGGTTAATCATCACATTTTAGGGCTTCATCATGTCAAACCATGTCAGTACGAAGCAGCTTGGGACTTAGGATTTTTACTAATTAATACGGCTTTAGCGTCCTGGGGATGGTTTTTATTTTATGCTGAAATTCAAGCCAGCCAAATTCAGAATGAGCAATTAAGCACTGATCATTAATTTATTGCAATTACGCATAATCATTTATTAATAGAAGCTTTATATAATATCAATTTTTTATTGTAAGCCAAATTCAAGTTTTCTGTAGCATTTTTTTATTTTTAAATTGAATTGAATCAAATAGCTGACCTATAAATAGGGTCTGTATCATGTCATTGTGCGATGACCGTAGAGGCTATTTATACAGGGCAGTAGCATTACACAGTATTATCTAAGACGTGTGCCGCGGATCATGGCCACCGAATTTGTGCCATTAGAAGAAGATCTCACCGTTGCCCGCATCATTTTGGGTCTATAAAACCGTTATCAACAAGCGATTGTTCGCAATTATTTAACCGAGATACACATTAAAATAACGACCTTTGCCTAGCGAAAGCATCAAAACTGACTCTTGTAATTCAGATAACGGCGATTTTGTCATCTTCCATGAAAATAAATTGACTAAGAATCATCTCCCTCTCTGAGTAGATTAAATCAAAAAACTATTTCGATATTTATGTATTAGTGAATACATCAACAAGAGCTTGTCAAAAATGAGTTAAATTATGAATATTGTCATCAGCCTAATTGATGATTTAGATAGGTACTCAGTTAAACAATAAATGATTAACTTATCCCCCAAACTAATGACCTAATTAATCGTTCAATTTAGCTATCAATTCATCTAAATAAATTGTCGTAATTTAAAAAATTAAAGTGAATAAACCTATTAATATTGCCATTAACCCCATCAAAATTAATCCCTTAACAATTTCTCGAATTTTGGCCGTGATCGCTTTTTTTCTTACGCTGATCAGCGTTACGGGCCAAATTATTAAATATTTTTTAGGACATAATCACGCTTACGGACTCATTGAGTTTTTTTATCTGGATGCAGAGCACAATCTTCCGACCTTATTTTCTGTATTGTTACTATTATGTGCAACTTTATTATTAATTATTATTACTTTATTGCAGAAAAGAAAGAGATATAATACAACAAGATGGGCCATTCTTGCTTGGATATTTTTGTTTTTAACCTGTGATGAGTGGTTATCTTTGCATGAGCGATTGATCGAGCCTGTCAGTAATCTTTTCGCTAAAGCATTTCAAGGATCTCTTGGCATTTTTTATTTTGCTTGGGTCATTCCTGGGATAGGATTTGTTGCATTTTTAGGGCTGTTTTTCCTGAAATTTCTTTATCGCTTACCCTCAAGAACACGCTTTTTATTTCTGTTCGCTGCCACTGTCTATATTGGAGGGGCTATCGGTATCGAGCTTTTTGGCGGCTATTATACGGAATTATACGGTCAGGAAAATTTTATTTATAGCCTCATTGCCAGTATTGAAGAAATTCTAGAAATGGATGGAATAATTATTTTCATCTACGCTCTAATGCAATATATTGCTTGTAACTATAAAACCGTCAAATTTGAGTTTGAAAATGGTTTAGAAAATTTTGCAAATTAGTTATTTAATATTTTCATTTAATATTATGCAATTTGAAAAAAATTGATCATCACTTCACTAAGGATTGAATTTAAAAATCTATCTCTGTCTATCAGCAGATTAAAGGTTGAATAAAATATTTTATTAGATTAATAAATACGGAAATTAAGGTTTTTATTAAGCTGGTTTATTTGCTTTAAAAAACGAATGATTTGTTTGATTAGTCTAAATGTTTAGATAATCAAATTTTAAAATTATTCGCTCATAATCAGTTGATTTTAAACTAAAAAATCCCGTATTTCACCAACAACCTTTAGCAAAACAAAGATCAGCGTGAGTAGACGGATTAACACAGAGCTACCAAATCCTAATTGGGTGGCAAGCCCGACGGTTACACCGAAATCAGCCCTAGCTTTTACTGACGCGATCGCGATGATTGTCGGTATCGTCATCGGTGCAGGAATTTTTCAAACACCATCCCTTGTTGCCGCAAATGTCTCTAACGGGCAATGGCTCATCCTCCTGTGGGTTTTAGGCGGCGTAATGTCTTTGATCGGTGCATTGTGCTATGGGGAACTAGCCACGGCCTACCCCCACCCAGGCGGAAATTACTATTACCTAATGCGGGCCTTCGGGAAAAATATTGCTTTTCTCTTTGCCTGGGCACGCATGGCCGTGATTCAAACGGGATCGATCGCGCTCCTTGCCTTTGTCTTAGGGGATTACGCCTCCCAGTTATTCCGTTTAGGTGACTATTCCCCCTCGATCTATGCGGCCGCCGTTGTGATTATTCTGACCCTGCTCAATATCTTGGGGGTAAAACAAGGGAAATGGGCCCAAAATTGGTTAACCCTAGCAAAAGTCTTGGGCTTACTCTTAGCCGTTGCGGTGGGGTTAGCCTTTACGGGCAACTTTGAAGCCTCCTCGCCTTTAAATAGAGAAACATCGGGAAATTTCGGTTTAGCCTTGGTTTTTGTGCTGCTTTCCTATGGCGGCTGGAATGAAGCGGCCTATATTTCAGCCGAGTTACGCAATGTTAACCGCAACATGGTGCGATCGCTGATGTGGAGTATCGGCATTATCACCGTGATTTATGTCCTCATTAATGTCGCCTATCTTCAGGGCTTAGGGTTAGCAGGCATGGCAGACTCTGAAGCCGTTGCCGCCGATCTGTTGCGCCAATCCTGGGGAAATGGGGGAGCCATTTTTATTAGTTTACTGATCGTGGTTTCTGCCTTGGGAGCCATTAACGGGACAATATTCACGGGAGCGCGGACGAATTATGCTCTAGGGCAGGATTTTCCCCTGTTTAGTTTGTTGGGTCGTTGGCAAAATCGATCAAGTACCCCCACCAATGCCTTACTCGCCCAAGGTGCCATCTCCTTCGCGTTGGTATTACTGGGAACCTTTACCCGTAAAGGCTTTGAAACAATGGTGGAATATACTGCCCCTGTGTTTTGGTTGTTTTTTTTGCTGACAATTATTTCCCTGTTCGTCTTGCGAATTCGTGATCCCCAGACGGCTCGACCCTTCCAAGTGCCGTTTTATCCCCTCACTCCCCTGCTATTTTGTGCCATTTGTGGTTATTTGCTCTATTCCAGTTTGGCCTATACGGGAGTAGGCGCGATTGTGGGCGTGGTCGTGGTGTTGGCAGGAATTCCGCTGCTGTTTTGGAATCGACACTGGAAACTATCCCAACGGGAATCGTCCTAACGCGATCGCGGCATTTTGTCCCCCAAACCCAAAACTTAAACAAAGGGCATGATCAATGTGGGTCTGCTCGGATTCTCTGACTAAATTTATATTAAATTCGGTTTGATTTAAGCCAACACAGGGGGATAAACGCTGATGTTTTAACGTCATTAGGGTAAACGCTAGGCTCAAGGCTCCTGAAGCCCCTAAGCTGTGACCTGTTGCCCCTTTACTGGAGGTTACAGCAACTTTTTCAGAAAACAGGGATCGAATTAAGGCCGCTTCTCGGCGATCGTTTAATTGGGTTCCTGTCCCGTGAGCATGGATGAATTGAACATCATCGGGCTTCAAACGGCTCCGTTGTAAACACTGTTTAATGGCAATCTGGGCACTGTGATTATCCTCAGCAGGCGCACTGACATGGCTGGCATCACAGCTAAAGCCCCACCCCTTAATGGTTCCGTAAATCTTGGCGTTCCGTTTTTGGGCAAGTTCGGCGGATTCTAACATAAACACGGCTCCCCCTTCTCCCAAGGCTAATCCCTCCCGTTGCTGATCAAAGGGATAACAACCTGTTTTCGCCAAAGCGCCCATTTGTTGAAAGCCTGCTAAGGTTAACGGGGTAATGGGGACTTCGATCGCGCCTGCTATAACTCGTTCACACCGTCCCTGTTGGATTAAATCACAGCCTTGGCTCAGTGCTAAAATTCCCGTTGCACAGGCCGCCATTGGGGAGAGCGCAATTTCTTGACTGCCGATCTGTTGAAGGGTCGCGATCGCGCCTTGATGGGGAAACGTGTCTAACCAATTGGCCCTGATCTCATAGGGGGGCGTGGCCATTTGTTCCCATATTCCTTGGCAACCCCGACTCGACCCAATCACCACACCACAAGTTGTCAACGGAGGTGTTAACTGAGCATCCCCCAGTGCATCTTGAACAATAAGCTGTACTAATTGATTTAACGATGACGGTTCTTTGCCAATCATCCCCAAAGGAAGCGGCGGAAATGTATTAAAAGGCTGGTGTAATTGAATTCCTGATTTGCCTTGAATTAAACGGTTCCAACTGTCCGTTAAACTTCCTAACGCTGAGCGTAAACCAATTCCTGTGACGACAATATCCAAGGCAAATTTATCTGCTTAAGGTAATATCTGCTGAATTCAGAAATTAAGGGTTAATTCACTAATACCAATTGACTTAAATAAAATTGCTAATAGACTAACTCTTATCCCCCCTAGCCCCCCTTTCAAAGGGGGGAAGCCGAAGGCGGGGGGATTAAGTCAATAAACATTGTTTTATGCAAATGGGTATAAAGTTCTAACCCCTAATCTCAGGTTCAGGCTACTTTTCTACTATAAAGACAAAAATAATACGGCTTAAACTCCCCGTTCAATGGCAACAGCAGCTTGTTTAAATTCCGTTTTAAGACGATTTTTGAGCTTTTCAGGAATAGGACGGCTACCATAGGCGGTATAGTAACCTGCCAAGGAATTCAACGCGGTTTGCATGGTGGTAAAGGAACGCAGGCCCCCTGACTTGGTTTCTCGACGATAGCGGGAAATATAATCGTTAATTTGTTCTCTGGCGGTTGCTTGCACTTCGGCTGCATTAGGCGCATCGCTTGGTAAATCCAGCGCAGTCGTTAAGGTTTCAATGACAGTTAACGTATCTTGACTATAGTTTCCCGTCAGTCCTGTGGAGCTAGAACAGCCCGTCAAGCCGATGACTACGACCAAAACCAGAGCCAATAAGCCAGACCAATACTTTTTAAAAGACATAATTTTACGATTTATTCCTTAATTTTTGATCAGAAATTCCTTTATCCTATCAGGATCTCGTGTCAAATTTTTGGACTGCCGCTGAGCTTGTTTGCTGGGGATTGAGGCGAAAAAATTGAGATTTTCGGGGTTCCCGTTGTAAATTACTGCCCTCGCTGTACGGTTTTACCATCGCGTATTCTTCAAATTTAGTGTTACAAAAGAAATATTGACGATTTATATGGCGCAATTTTCTCTAATAGTCTCATTACACATTTTTTTACTCAACTGCTATGATCTGGCCCTTAAAACCCAAAAGTACGAAACAAATTGCTCGGATTGAAGTTTCAGGCGCGATCGCGGGAAATACTCGTGACCAGGTACTTAAAGGCTTAAAAACCGTTAAAGAAAAAAAATTTCCAGCCCTCCTACTCCGTATTGACTCCCCTGGGGGAACCGTCGTTGATTCTCAAGAAATTTATACTGCCCTCAAAGAATTAGGCAAAACCACGAAAATTGTCGCTAGTTTCGGTAATATTTCCGCTTCAGGTGGGGTTTATATCGGCATGGGAGCCGACCATATTATGGCCAATCCTGGCACCATTACAGGTAGTATTGGGGTTATTATTCGGGGCAACAATTTAGAAGGCTTATTAGATAAAATTGGGGTTTCTTTTAAAGTTATTAAATCAGGCCCTTACAAAGACATTTTGTCGTTTGACCGCGAATTACTTGCTGAAGAACAACAAATTTTGCAAGCATTGATCGATAATACCTATCAACAATTTGTGGAAACCGTTGCAGAGTCCCGTAAGTTAGAGGTAGAAAAGGTTAAAGAATTTGCTGATGGTCGCATCTTTTCAGGTCAACAAGCCCTAGAATTGGGACTAGTCGATCGCTTAGGAACTGAAGAAGATGCAAGACGTTGGGCCGCCGAATTAGCAGGGTTAGATCCCGAAAAAGCAGAATTCAATACCATCGAAGAACCCAAACCTTTACTCAAAAAAGTATTAGGTCGCAGTCAAGTTGCGGTAGATTCTCAAAAGCTTAATTCATTAGTTAATTGGTTAGAATTTGAAGTCTCCACCAGCGGCCAACCCCTTTGGTTATATCGGCCTTAATCTTTAAGCATTGGTTAACCCATTTCATCTGTAGGGGCGTAAGGCTTACGCCCAAGAAAAAATCCTCTATTTAATTGAGCATTAACCATTTTTAAACAGATAATCCCCTGATTTGCCACCCGTTTTACTCACTAAATGAATATTAGTAATTTGTATCGATTTTTCTAATCCCTTGGCCATGTCATAAAGCGTCAAAGCGGCAATAGAAACGGCCGTTAATGCTTCCATTTCAACCCCTGTTTCTGCCTTGATTGTCACGGTTGCTTGAATACGATAGCCAGGTAAGCTTTCATCAGGTTGCAATTCAACACTAATTTTATGTAATGGCAGGGGATGACAGAGGGGGATTAACTGGGCCGTTTGTTTGGCTCCCATGATGCCCGCTAATCTGGCTGTGCCTAAAACATCTCCCTTGGGAGCATTCCCTGCTTCAATTGCCTGTAAGGTACTGAGCGACATTCTCACCTCCCCCACCGCGATCGCTTCCCGTCGAGTTGCTGCTTTTTCAGAAACATCAACCATGTGGGCTTCACCTTGAGCATTTAAATGGGTTAGGGAGGGCGGATCAACAGGTAAATTCATATTATGATGGGGCTTGTTGAGGATAAATCTTTGAAAACACTCGCTTTTAAGGATGTTAAATAGAAAAATTCGTTGCCGACAAAAATATGTTTAAGTCAATTATTTTATCAGGTTCGTTGATTTTATTGGGATTACAGAGTGTTGCATTCAAAGCAGAAGCGTCATCCCCTCAAGCTTGGGAAAAACACAATCAGGAAGTGATAAAAAAATGTACTCAAGCCAGTGAATTAAAAGAAGCTAAACCTGCGGGAAAAAGTATTTTATTTGGCGATGATGTGGGCTATGACGGATTAATAATAAAAGGGCGTTATCCCCAACCCCACATGAATAATAAAGAAACCCAAGTTCTCTGTTTATTTAACCGTAAAACCCGCAAAGCCTATATTGGCGAAATGCAATGATTTTATGAATTGTTTAAATCATTAATGAGGTAGGGGGAAATGGTGATCGCGTCATCTGGCGAGGATAACCCTATCAGTTTACTCGATGGACAACCCACTTTTCACCTCGTTTAATACCAAGATAAGCAACTCCATGTAGTAATTTTCTTCGCTTCAGAATTTGGTGTTATAGTTTTAGCCAGTGATTTTAAGGATTTCTGATTACGCAAACCTATGGCAACAACCACAACTCCGACAAAACGACGCTCTATTTGGCAACTCGCTTGGGAAAGCTTACAGACAGGCGGGCCCTCCATGTGTCAATTTGCCATTACCAGTGCTTGTAATGCCCGTTGTGGATTTTGTAACTTTGCGGTCGATAAAATGCCCAAGGAGCAACAACGTTTCGTTACCCTAGAACAAGCCAAAGAAGCTGCCCAAATCCTTTATCAAAACGGTATTTATTTCATGATTTATGTGGGGGGTGAACCGTTACTCCATCCCAAAATTGATGAAATGATCGCTCATGCGGCCAGTATTGGCATGGCTCCCATGATTGTGACTAATGCAGGGTTATTAACCGTAGAACGGGTGAGAAAGTTGGCTCAAGCGGGAGTGGTCAGTGTCATTATTTCTATTGATGCGGCGGAAGTAGGGAAACATGAAGACAATCGCGGCTTAAAAGGGGTATGTGAACGAATTCGACAAGCCAATGAAGAATTTAAAAAATATAAGATTGGAACGACGGCTTCTGTTACCATGAGTCGCTTAATTGAGGATTATCAAGCCTTACCTGAATTTTTGAAGTCATTAGGTTTTGATAGTGTGACCTTTTCCTATCCTCTGACAACCTTAGCGTCTTCCTATTTGGGTTACGCTGAGTCGAATTTAGTGGATTATACACCTGAAGAATTAGATGAACGGTTTGAAGCGATTAAGGCGTTGAAAAAAGAATTTCATGTGGTAAATCCGACGGCATCGATTGAAGATATGCAACGACATTTAAAGGGAGAGCCTGAAACTTTTGGCTGTTTGGGTGGCTGGAAATTCTTTTATTTAGACTGGGAGTTAAATCTCTATCGTTGTCATAATTGGTCGAAACCCTTGTGTCATGTGACCGAGTTTGATGGCTCTCAACGGGTACGGGATAATTGCACCGCTTGTATGATGGATTGTTATCGAGACTCCAGTGTTATGCAACATATTGCTGTATCCGTCAGCGATGGCATTAAATCTTTGAATGCGGGCAAAGTTAATCAAGCATTTCAAGATTGGTTTAATCAAAAAAATTGGCTTTCTTTGAAATCAGTGATTGAGGAAGCAAAATGGTTACCCCGCCTCTAGCTTTTGGTAGACAACAAGATGTAAATACTTTTGAAATATGCAATTAGAAAGAGGTTTGTCAGTTTAAAAAGTTTGATTAATTCCTGTTATTTAACTTAAGGTAGAATCCTTTTTTTAACAGTTTCATCTTTAGGCGATCGCTCTATAATTTAGAGTAGTAATTGCTAAGATGCCATGAGTCAATGCTTAAACCCTGATTGTCTAGTAAAAAATCCTGAAAATCATCGTTTTTGTCGTAAATGCAGATCCGAACTTTGGCTCAAAGACCGTTATCAACCCCTAAGCTTTATTGGTCAAGGTGGCTTTGGGAAAACTTTTCTGGCGATTGATCACGATAAGCCCTCTAAACCCTATTGTGTACTTAAACAATTTGCTCCAAATCTACAAGAAGTAAGTAATTTAAATAAAGCCGAGCAATTATTTACCCAAGAAGCCAAACGATTAGATGAACTGGGAAAGCATCCCCAAATTCCTGAACTGTTTGCCTACTTTAATCACAAAAATAAATCCTATTTAGTCCAAGAATATATTGAAGGGCAAAATCTAGCAATTTTTTTACAAGAAAATGGTCAGTGGCAAGAGCCAGAAATTCGAGAATTACTAATAGAAATTTTAACAATTTTACAATTTATTCATCGCCATCAGGTGATTCATCGGGATATTAAACCTGAAAATATTATTCGATGTAATAAAGCAAATAATTACCAATATGCCTTAGTAGATTTTGGTGCAGCGCGTTATTTAAATTCGGTTAATACTCGGCAAACAGGAACGATTATTGGTGATCCCCGCTATATGGCGGATGAACAAATCCAAGGAAAAGCTGTTTTTGCCAGTGATTTATATAGTTTAGGATTAACGTGTTTGCATCTATTAACCCACATGGAGCCTTGGCAATTATTTGATAGTAATGAGGGAAAATGGATCTGGCGAGATTTTTTAACGACTACGATTAGTTCGGAATTAGGGATAATTTTAGATAAATTGGTAGAAAAAAGAATTAAATATCGATTTCAAACTGCAACAGATGTTTTAAGCGCATTAAAATCAGGCAGAGTTGTACCGACCCTAACGAAACGGGTGATTAAAGTTACGCCCGATCCCCCTCAAGTTTTAAAGGATAGGGTTAATGTCCAGCGATCGCCGAACATAGTCATTCAAAAAGGAACTCAAGTTTTATCGAAACCTCAGTTAGTGCCGATGAAACTAGGAGAACAATGGGGATTTGCCAACGTTAAAGGTAAATTTGTCATTCCTCCAAAGTTCGATAAAGCTTCTTCTTTTTCTGAAGATTTTGCCATTATTCAGCTTAAAAAAAAACAAGGTTTTATTTCTTCCACAGGAAGCTTGATTATTCCTGCCCAATTTGATGAAGTCTATTCATTTTCGGAAGGAATGGCAGCTGTTCGGATTAATCACCATTGGGGCTTTATTAATTCCTTTGGCAAGCTGTTAATCTCGTGTCAATTTGATGCAGTTGACTCCTTTTCTCAAGGATTAGCTCCGGTTAAATTGAACAAAAAATGGGGCTATATTAATCAACATGGGGAGTTAGTTATTTCTTTGCAATTTCATGAAGCCTATCGCTATGGAGAAAACGGTTTAGCGGTCGTTCGGATTAATTCAAAATATGGTTATATTAATCAACATGGAAAATTTATTATTCCGCCTAAATTTGATGGTGCTTTTTGGTTTCGTTGTGGCTTAGCTCGTATTCGTTTAAATGGTAAGTTAGGTTACATTAACCATTCAGGAAAAATTATTATTCCGCCTCAATTTCAATATGCAGAAGATTTTGAAAATGGCAAAGCAAAAGTCAGAAAAAATAACCTTGCCTTTTTCAGTGAAGGTTGTATCGATTCAACAGGAAAATGGTTGAGTAAAAGAAATAATTTAGCGACTGATATTGTTATTTGGCTTAGCGTTATTACGAGTTATTTAATGCTAAAAATCACAGTAAATTTGAGTTTTTTCTGGTTTTTGTTATTTGCTTTACCTCTCGTGTGTTTTCTATTAACCACTTCAATGGTTTCTTTGATTAGTAAGACACTCCAGCAATAATTATTGCAAGGCTTGTTTAGCCGCGATCGCGATTCCTAAAGGAAAAATTTTGTGTTCTTGAACTTGAATACGGGCATGGAGCGTGTCGGCCGTATCGTCGGGTAAGATGGGAACAACTGCTTGGGCAATAATGGGGCCTGCATCCACTTCCGCACTCGCCAAATGTACTGTACATCCCGTTACTTTAACCCCTGCGGCTAAAGCCTGTTCTACTGCTCGCACACCGCGAAAACTGGGCAATAAACTAGGATGAATATTAATAACACGCTCTGCAAAAGCATTTAACAAAACGGGCGTAACAATCCGCATCCAACCCGCCATAATTACCCATTCCACGCCATAATCTTTGAGCGTCGAAACAATTGCTTCATCTAACGCTTCCCGTGAAGCAAACTCTCGATGGTTAAGTAATACTGTTGGAATATTAAATTTTTCGGCTTGTTCTTTAACCTTTGCGTCGGGATTATTATAAATTAAGACTTCTACCTGAGCGTTTAATTCCTGCCGTTGGATAGCTTCGGCGATCGCGACAAAATTGGTTCCACTCCCAGAGGCCATAACCCCTAATTTAAGCGGCGTTTTCAGGGAAATTTGCTCTAAGGTAACATCAGGAACAATAAAACTGGGTACTGTGGTGGTGGAATGGGACATAAAAAACAAGGGTGGCAATACGAATCAAATACTATAAAGTTTGGCAACCTATTTATAATATATAAAATCTACTAATTTTGAATCTTTTATTTTTAATTTATTCAGCATAAATTTAAGGATAAAGTAATTAAACAGAAGTGAGTTTGCCATCAACTAATAACTGATAGGTTTGTCCCCGCCAAATAACGCGATCGCCGCTAAAACTGTAACACCAGAGAGCAAAACTTAAGAGATCGCGTAAAGGAATGAGATAGAAAAATCGTTTGGCTGTTGAATCATTGAAATGATAAACTGCAATCCAATAAGCGGTTAATAATCGGACTGTCCAAACTGTCCCAAATACAAAACACCCAAAAATTGAGAATTGCGTTAGTAATAATAAAATAAAACTATTAACAATTCCGTAGGTAAAAAGAAGCCCAACATAGCCCCAAAAACGTTCAACGCGAATACATTTTAACCACCGATTTTGACGCTGAACTAATTCTGAAAAAGTGACTTTTCCTAAACGATGTTCCACAACATAGGGGGATAATATGACTTGATATCCCTGTTGAGTCGGTAAATATCCCAATTGATAATCATCCGCTAAATGGTTGGCTACACTGGAAAATCCACCAATTTTATCCAAGGTTTCTTGACGAATGGCAATGGTTGAACCAAAGGCAAAATCAACGCCTTCTAACTTACGAGCCGTTAGAACTTTAGGGTAAAATTGAACCGCAATATCTAGAGCTTCAAAACCTGCTAACCATCCTTCTGTAAAGGAGTTATATAAACAGGTTACAACCCCCACATTGTCATCACTAAAGGGTTGAACAATTGTTTTTAAATAATCTTTTTCGACGCGGATATCGCTATCCGATAACACTAAAAGGGGATATTTTGCCTTAGTGATGGCGTTTGCTAAGTTATTAATTTTAGGATTAATGCCAATGCCGCGATCGCTGATAACTAATTCAATCGCTAAATGGGGAAAATTCTGTTGAAGCTTTTGGACAATTTCAATACTCGGATCATCAGCTTTTTGGACTGAAAAAACAATTTGATATTGGGGATAATCCTGCTCACAAAAAGAAGCAAGGCTAGTATAACTTTCCCAATCTAAGCCACAAAGTGGTTTTAAAATGGTTAAGGGCGGAGCAAAGGATTCATCAATGGCTTGATTTTGGCAGAAAAAATCAACCGTCGCATAAAGAGAATACAAATAGTAAAAAACCGAACCCAGACTGAGAAGGCAGAAAATAATAATGAGTATCGTAATCATATAATTTACCCGACTTTCCCTGGGAAATTAATAGTTGAATAAATTGCTAGTGATGAATAACAACGCCAACTCCAATTAAAACAATGCCCATAAAACGCTCCCTCGTAAACGTTTCTTTTAACATTAATTTTGCGCCTAACATACTAAATACATAGGTCAATGCAGTAGCAGGCCGCACAAAGCTAATATCAGCCCAACTTAACACCGAAATAAACGTAAAAAAGGCAATGGCTTGACAAGCAATACCGCTAATAATGGCTGGGTTGGTAATCACATTTCGGGCTAAATTTACTCCCTCTCGCCAATTCATTTTTTCAACGGCTCCCACTTTTTTCATGCCACACGCTAATAATAAATCCCCCGCAGAATCGGCTAAGGAAAGAATCAAGACAGCTAACCAAGTTTTGGAAACGACGAGACTTAAGGGAAAGAGAAAAAAGGGAACATTCCGTGAGCCAACCTTAACAGGGGGTGTGGGTAACTTCGGCGGTGGACTTACAGCTTGCTTAGGTCGTTTACTTAAACCGACAAAGAGAACCCCTGCGGAAATAACCACTGTACTTAACCAGCGTAGGGGAGGGATTTGTTCACTCAATAATATCCAAGCGAAAAAGGCATTGACGACATAACTAAAGGCATGAATAGGGAGAACAAAACTGAGATCAAATCGAGAAATGGCAGTGAGATAAAAAATCAAGGAAATAATTAAACATAAAATCCCTGCCCAGATCCAAATATTAGTTAACAAATAGGTGATTAAAGGCATAATTCCCCCTAAATCGAGGGGATTAAAAATGCCAAAATCTTTCATTCCTCGACTCAGCCCAATGTCGCCTAAGGCTTGGGTAATAATTAAAATGGCTAATAATAAAAATGTTTTCACAACTAACTCAAATTTAGGGGTTTATTTAGCTCTGGGCTAATTGATGAAAGTTAACTAATTCAAAACCACTGTCTTGTAGGCGATCGCGGACAGAGGGGCTTAACAACGCTTGTAATTCCAATGGCCCTGTGGGATTGGTTTGATCAGAACAATCAGGATGGGAGTAAATTTCGATCACATTTGCCTGAATTTTAGGAATTAGCTGCTGTAAATACGCCTCACTCATTTTACCCGTTGCCAGTAGCCCATACACTTTATCAGGAGTCATAATTCCTTGGGTATGCAATAGACGTTCCCCATAGCGACGGAGTTGCTGAAATACCTGGGAATGGATAATTTTGATGGGTAAATTGCTTTTATCAATGGCGAGGGTGAAATGAAGTTCTTCCGAGGGCAATCTAATCACTTTTATCTGAAATTCTTGGGCTAAATCGGTTAAAATCCCTAAAACGACAGGATGGGTGTGGAGATGTAGATGGCCATCCACATGAGATAGGGGTAATCCTGTTTGCTGAAATTTTTTGAGTTGGGCGCGAATTTCCTGTTTTAGCTCTTGTCTCGCCGCTTGATTGAATTGATAGGTTAATCCTGCTTTTACGGGATCATCAGGAAAATTGCCCTCGCGATCGACTAAATGGGGAATTTGTTCAGGCGGTAAGACCGATTGACCACAAACCAGAACCAGATGTAACCCCACCCCTAAATTTGGATGCGCTTTAGCCAGATTAACGGCTTCTGCGGAGGCTTTCCCCGATACCATTAGGCTCGTACTGGTTAAAATGCCTTGTTCATGGGCCTGAATCACAGCCTGATTGACACTAGGGGATAGACCGAAATCATCTCCGTTAATAACAACTTTTTTAAGACTCATTGACTCGGTAGGAATGGGATTTTAACCGCATCACAAAGAATTGACAGTATTTGCTAACCAATCATACCAAGCCCCTAACCCTTCTCCTGTGGTAGCTGAAACTTGAAAGATCTGAAGATTGGGGTTGACCTGTCGCGCATAGTCTAAACAGTGGTCAACACTAAAACTTACATAGGGCAGCAAATCAATTTTATTGAGAATCATGACCTGACTGGCGCGGAACATGTGGGGATATTTCAACGGTTTATCTTCCCCTTCGGTAACGGACAGAATGACGACTTTGGCCTGTTCTCCTAAGTCAAATAGGGCAGGGCAGACTAAATTTCCGACATTTTCGATCATGACAATGGACTTTGAGGGAGGATCGAGTTCCCGAAGTCCTTTTTCCACCATTGCCGCTTCTAAATGACAGCCTGTTCCCGTATTGATCTGAACCACTCCACAGCCTGTTTCTCGAATGCGTTGGGCATCGTGGCTAGTAGCTTGATCACCTTCAATGACATTAATGGGAATTTGGGTCTGTAAATCCTGAATGGTGCGGGTTAATAGCGTCGTTTTCCCTGAGCCAGGAGAGCTGACCAAGTTTAAGGCTAAAATTTGTTGCTGTTTGAACCACTCCCGATTGTGGGCCGCAAGTTGGTCATTTTTCGCTAATAAGCTTTGCTCTAAGGTTAGGGTCGTGCGATGAACTTGAGCATGGAGTTGGGCCGCCTCTGAGGAGTGATGATGGTCATGGTCATGGCGATCGCGGGGTTCATGACTATGGGTAATCACAGTGCCATCGGCTAGGGTGTGGGTATGTTCTCGGTGAGTTGCTGCTTGACCATTGTGGACGTGGGTTAATGTTACTTCTGCCCCATCAGAACAACCACAGGTTACGCACATATTTCCTCCATCTCCAGTTCTTTGATTTGTAGTTCTTGTCCCTGGATGAATTCCAGATCTATGCTACCGCATTCGCAAATGCCGAAGGGTTGGGCGATCGCGAACTCAGCTTGACATTGACGACACCGAGCAACCCCTGGGACTTCAATAATTTTTAACGTTGTGGCGGCCAAGGGCGTATCTTGACGACAAGCTTCAAAACAAAATTCAATCGAATCGGGAAGAATCGCAGTTAGCTGACCAATTTCAAGGGTTATTTGGTTTATTCGCCTACCTTGAGCGTGTTGGAGGACAATCTCCATAATATTTTCCGTAATTCCTAACTCATGCATTTTGGGATTAATTCAGCGATCGCGATTTAGTTTTGTTTAACGTTAGTTTCAGTGTTGAGTCAGTCAGAGTACTATTAAGTAAAAATCCCTAATTCTCTGGATGCGAATTCCTTGATTCTGGTGTATCTTAAGGCTACATATTTAATACCAATATAGTTAATTATTAATACTCCTATTAGGGTGTGAGGCCATCTGTGTCCGTTAAATCAAAACCTGCTAAATCTTCTCGCTCTGCATCCAGGTCTTCTTCGCGAAAATCGCCACGTCAATCCCCCCCCAAACCGAAGAATAGTTGGTTTGTCATCACCTTATGTTTAACGGCGATCGCGCTCCTCTCGGCTACAGCAGGTGCAATGTTAGCCCTGACACTCTCCGCCGTCCCCTTGAAACAGGCCAAATTAACCCCTAAACAAGCTGCTGTTTTTGACAATGATAAAGCCATTTCTTATAAAAATCTAACCTTTCCCCAACTGAGTCGTCCTGTTAATGTGTTAGTTTTGGGAACTAAGGTTTTATCCTCTGATATTGGGGCAAAAACAGACACAGGCTACCACACCCTTGTTAATTCCGTGAGTGGATTAACCGACACGATGATGTTGATCCGCTTCGACCCAGAACAACAGAAACTTACCGTTTTATCCATTCCCCGTGATACCCAAGCCGAAATAAAAGATCACGGTATTCGCAAAATCAATGAAGCCAACGCCTTGGGAGGCCCTTCTTTGGCGGCGGAAACCGTTAGCCATTTGCTAGGGGATGTGCCTATTGACCGCTATCTTCGGGTTAATGTTCAAGCCGTCGAAAAATTAGTTGATGCGCTGGGCGGGGTGACGGTTTATGTTCCCAAAGATATGAAATATCAGGATAATAGTCAACATTTATATATCAACCTGAAAGAAGGCGAGCAGCACCTAGATGGCAATAAAACCCTACAATTATTACGATTTCGCAAAGACAATTTAGGGGATATTGGCCGCATCCAACGCCAACAAATGTTAACAAGAGCACTGGTCGAACAGGCCTTAAAGCCCCAAACCCTCTTAAAAATTCCCGATATTCTCTCGATTTTGCAATCCTATATTGATACCAACCTCAGCATGGAAGAATTGGTTGCGGTTGCAGCGATGGCGGCTAAAACTCCTCGAAATGATGTGCAAATGCTGATGTTACCTGGTGATTTTAGTAGCAATGGTCGTCATAGTGCGAGTTATTGGCTACCGGATTCGAGAAAAATTCAAACCTTGGCGAGTCAATATTTTGCTGTAACGCCCAAGTTCTCTGATGGTGATTTTTCTGGAAATAGTAATAACTCACCCTCTGATTTAGCTGACTCGTCCCAATTACGCATTGCTATTCAAGACAGTACGAATAATCCTGAAGCGGTACAAGCTCTGGTTCGTTCTTTAAGTGAGGCAGGTTATCGTCGGATTACTGTCGTCCAAAAATGGCGTGAACCATTGCAAACCACTCGTGTTGTAGCCCAAAACGGCGATGCGGTCGGCGCGGCCAATGTTCGGGCCAGTTTAGGCTTGGGAGAAGTGTTAGTAGAAAGTACCGGCTATTTGTTATCGGATATCACCATTCAGTTAGGGCAAGATTGGCAACAAAAAGCAGGAATAAATTCCCGTTTTAACCGTTAATAATTGATATTTAAATTCTCTTGCAAGCTCATGATAAAAATAGAGAGTTTATCGCTATGATTAAATAACTCGTGGGGAGCAATCATCCAGAGAAGATACAAGTTAAAATCTAACTATCAGCTTTATTTACCGATTCAAGTAGCTATGACATCCTACGCATCTGCCACTGCCAGAGCCGAAATGAGTGAACTGCGGCGGCTCAAAAGTTTACTTCCGCCCGAATTGCAAAGTTGGGTCATGGTGGAAGGAACCACAGAAATCAATCCGCCCCTATTGCGCTCTGAGGAATTAGGACGGGATGAAATTGAAATTCAAGTGGATCTGGCTAAGTGGGAAAATTTAGCGATCGATCAGCGTAATCTCCTGTTCTGGCATGAAGTGGCCCGTATTCAAAATGATACGATTCCCCGTGAAGGTTGGGAAATGGCGGCCCTGGCTATCGGTTTAGGCGGAGCAGTCGGTGAACTGTGGGTACAGGATGGACTGTTGTTATTACTGGCTTTATCGCTTTGCGGGATTTCAGGCTATCGTCTTTGGTTAAAAAATAATGGTGATAAAAAACTCAAAGAGGCCATTGAAGCTGACGAAAAAGCGATCGCCTTAGCGACCCGTTTTGGTTATACCCTGCCCAATGCTTACAAAAGTTTAGGGAGTGCGTTTAAAACCTTAATTGAGCAGACCCCTAACCGTCGTCAGCGTAAATACTACGAATCTCGTTTACAGGCGTTAAGACAAAGTGCGGCTAAAGCTAAAGCTAAGACCAAACAACCTGTTCAATAAAATTTTGTTAATTAACCGTGTTTATTTTTCCAAGTTCTTTTATCCCTGAGTAATGCCATCTGGAATGCCCGAATTGGAGTTTCCCATTTCAACGATTAATTGCAGTGCTACCATCACGATTCCTGAACGATTATCGGTTTTAGAAGCGGTCAAGTTCAAAGAGGTTGCCTGTAATTTGATTGAGCAGGAAAAGAAGCTAGAACAGTTAATTTTGGATTTTAGTCAGACCCAATTTATTGACAGTAGCGGCATTGGGTCGCTTGTTCATCTGTTTAAGGCAACTCAGGAAAAAGAAGTTCAATTAGTATTGTTGGAAGTGAATTCAATCATTATGTCCGTGTTATCCATGACAGGATTGGATCAAATTTTTGTCATTACTTCCAAGGAAAATCAACCCAATACAAGCATCAACGGTTCTCCTCGCATTTCTGCTGTCGAAGTTCCGCCGAAAACTCATCCCTCCATTCGCTCTTGGTGGAAACGATCGCTGGATATTGTCGGGGCTAGTATTGGTTTAGTGATCACGGGAATTGTGTTTATTCCTATCGCGATCGCGATTCAACTAGATGATCCTGGCCCCATTTTCTTTCGACAAACTCGCTGCGGTTGGATGGGTAAACGCTTTAAAATGCTCAAGTTCCGCTCTATGTGCACCAATGCTGAGGCGTTAAAAAATCAGGTACAAAACGAAGCCTCTGGAGCTTTTTTCAAAAATAGCAATGATCCGCGCATTACTAAAATTGGTCGTTTTCTACGTCGTACCAGTTTGGACGAACTGCCCCAATTCTGGAATGTTTTAAAAGGCGAAATGAGCTTAGTCGGCACTCGTCCTCCAACTCCTGATGAAGTGGAAAACTATGAAGTTCCTGAGTGGCAGCGGTTAGACGTAAAGCCTGGCATGACGGGAGAATGGCAAGTCAATGGGCGTTCGAGTGTCAGAAGTTTTGAAGATGTAATCAAACTCGATCTCCGCTATCAAAAGAATTGGAGCCATTGGTACGATATTCAATTAATTTTAAAAACAGTTTTTATTATTTTTAACAAAAATAGCGGTGCATTATAAAGAGTCTGGACTATCTCCAACAGAGTTATTAACGCAATTTCACTTGATAGTGGAAACAAAACTATCTGCTGTGGAAGAAATTCTTCCTTGGTTTGAAAAACATTGCATAGAATTACTCGATAAAACGACTTTTTTGCAGATGCAAATTGTTTTGGTTGAAGGATTTACCAATACCGTTAAATATGCCCATTCTGATTTAGATTACAGGACTCCCATTGAATTGTTAGTTAGTATTTTTAAAGATTTCATTGAAATCAAAATTTGGGATTACGGAAAAGCATTTGATTTATCTCAACAACTTGAAGAAGAATTAAAAACTCCTCCCCAACTAGCTGCTGAGAAAGAAAGTCATCGGGGGATATTGTTAATGAATGCGTTAAGTGATGAGTTAAATTATATTCGAGAAAGTCAAGATCAAGAAGTTAAGAACTGTTTAATTATTCGCAAGAAGATTACTGCTGCTCCCAGCCTTTCTACTTATGAAACTAAACATTAAGGCCAGTTGATCAAGCCATCAAATTAACGATAAAAGCAGCTTAAAGTATGCTTTGATCTAAAGATAGGAAATATTTATTGCTGAGCTATCTTGTTAACCGAACTTTTACGAAAATTGGCGGTCTTATCTTTCTGAGCTTGCAATCGTAGATTTCCTATTCCACTATTGATGGTATTTTTACAACTATGAAACTTTCTTTGAACACTTTAAGTCTCATCGCCGCTAGTGTTTTCAGTAGTTGCCTGCTAACTCTCCCATCCGCTGTTCAAGCTATTGAACCAACGGCTAATTCTATCGTTTCTCGTCCGACGAGTGGATTAACCGAAGCGAATGTTCTTCAAGCAATGAAAAAAATTAGTGAAGCAGAAGCCAATGAGGATATTAATACGCTTCTATCTTTTTTAGTGCCCTATGGCGTGTCGGAAATTACGGTGGAGTCCCAAGGGAATAGCGTTACGCGCAGTTTGGAAGGGATTGAGGCTCACCGAGCCATGCTAGAACAAACTTATCAACGCATTAAAAGCCGTGAAACCCTTAATGAACGCCAAACTATTCGTTTTACGCCTGATGGCCAATTAGCCATTGTGACCAGAACGACGATAGAAAAACTGACGGGTGAAGATGGAAAAAATTTTATAGCAGGTGGCATTGATACTTTACGCTTTGCTTGGATTGATAATCAGCCTAAACTAGTTTCTATCAAAAGTCAGGGCTGGCTTGAAGAACGTCCTGAAACAGCTAAAAAATAATTCTGTCTGAAGTCGAGTGATTATGTTTGATGACCTGTAATCAACAAATTAACTCTGCCTATTCGTCATTTTTAAACCTTATCAATAATAACCATGAAGCGAATTACTGCTATTAGTTTAACAACAGTCCTGAGCCTAAGTAGTTTCTCTTTGTTTTCTCGTCCCGCTCAAGCTAGTTGGGGTGATTTTTTTCTGGGTGTGGGTACAGCTGTTGGAGTAGGCGCGATCGTCAATAGTGCTCAACGCGCAAATGCTCAACGTTACGCTCCTGTCCCCCCTGAGCAGGAATATTTCCGAGGTTTGCAAGATGGTATTAATGGGGCAAGATATGATAATCCCCGCAACTCCCCTGATTACGATCGCGGCTTTGAAGAAGGGGTTCGCAGACGCAATAGTAGCCGATAGTTTAAGGCCTTAGTTTTATCAGTAAACGGAAATCAGCACCGAGTTTATTGTTGTGGCTCAGGTGCTACTCCCAGTATTATGAAATATTACATCTGTTATTTGCTTAATGAACGGCCAATTCTTGCCACTCTTGTTCTAGTAAGGTGACGAGTTCCACATTCCCTGCTTCTTTCGCCGCTTGTATCCGTTGCTTTAAGTTTTGACGAATATTTTTGAGGTGGAGTTTGGCTACTTGATTAGAAGCTTCATTTTGAGCTTGGTAATAGTTTAAACGGGGACAGAGATTGCGTTGTTCCAATTCGCTATACCAATTAGTAGTGTTATTAACTTGAGCTACTTTACGGGCAATTTTGTCTATTTTAGGTTGGTATTGAACAATAGGACGAGGATACTGAAATTCTAATCCCTGTTCCGCTTTTTGCTGTTGAGATTCGATCCCAACAAAAATTGGATTCATGGTTTTCTGGGAAGATCGAGTAACCTGAGAGGGCAATTTCATTTTTTTATCCTGTTTAAACGGCTTTTTCTGTTTTATTTCGTTTTATTAACGCTAAGAGTGCAATCTGAGGTAGTTTGTTAAAAATATTTTTGATGCTTTACAAAAGCAGCGATCGCTTGCACCCGTTTTTAACGGTTCTGTATCTATTGTTACCATTAAACAAAGAAAAAGTCACCGTTTCCTGAAAAAACTTAATAAAAGAAATAAACAAGGAAAGGCATTTGATAAATCAAACAAAATCTCCATTGACGAGTAATACTTACCAATGCGCCTAATTGCCAATCGCTCTTTTCCATTGTCTTGCTTCCTCATTGCGATAACGTCATATCCCTATTTTGGATTAATCTTCAGGCAGGCTTCAATGGGAAAAAATCGGTTTTTGGTGCAGGTTTAGCCACTGGTTTTATGAGACAAGCAATTAAAAAGTCGGTTAAAGTCAGTTTGACCGATCCCCTTAAGGAATCATGATGGCTCGTAATCCTGCATTTTGTAGACTTTGATAGGCCTGTTGGGCATTTTCTTGAGTACTAAAGACCCCTACCTGTAGGACTCGTTGACCGTTGTAGGATGTCGGAAAAGCATCGGGATAGAGCGATCGCACTTGGGTTTGTTGCATTTCATTAGAAACTGCCGCCATGACTCTATAGGAAGTTCCGCTAGGGCGATAAGAGCTAACCCCAGAGTTAGAAGAACTCGGAAACGTGGGATTGGGGGGTAAGCTAGGGGGAGATTGATTGTAGGATTTCGGAACCTTGGGAGGAGGAGGAGGGGGTAATAAATTTCCGCCACGATACATTGAGTTAGGCGCAGGGGCACTGGCAACTGTTTGATTAGGAGGAAAATTTGGATTTGGATTAAACGTTGCTTGGCTTGCTGATGAGCTAGCAGAAAAATTCGTTCGGTTGGGTGGAAAATTAGCGTTGGAATTGACAGGCGGAGAGGGCGGTTTGGAAGACCTCAAATTTCGATTTCCTGGCGTGGGAGCAGGGGCAGTCGGGGCAGTGAAGGTAAATTCTCGAACGGTTTTGCCTGATGGAACGGATGGAACGCTATTGGAAGAAGGGTTAACCGAAGTATTAGGGTTGTCCGAAATGCTTGGAATGTTATTCTGAGGCGTTGGTCTAGAAAAATTGATGGCACTGCGATCGCCGGTTAAATAAACATGGGATAAAGGTCGTCCGTTGTAGGAGCGTTTCGTAAATCGCCAACCAGGATCTAATTCAATTTTCATTAAGCCTGATGCTAAGCCACGAGTCCGACCGATCACAATTTCTTGCGAATCACCAGAACGACGACTTGTTCCTACCAGCACTAATTCACCGTTACCTGGCACGACACGCAACAGGTAATCTAGCCCTAAATCCTGACCATCTAACCGAATCGAGTAGCCATTACTATCGGTACTGCGTTCACAACTGCCGGTAAAGTCAAAATTTAGCAATAAAGGATTAACAACGACAGGACTGCTTCCCATTTCCTGCCAACATTGCCGTTTCCCTGGCAGTTGTTGCAGAATCAGCAGATCGTATTTATTGTCGCCGTAGGGTCTGGCGATCGCGACAAATTGATTTTGATCAACCTCTTGTTGTTGAAAGCTGACGGCATGAACAGGGAGATAGGCAGTCACAGCCGAGGAAGTAGCAAGGGCTAAGGGGGTTAAGCGTTGGATAAGTGCAAGTTTCATAACGGTTACTGTCCCTAATTTCAATCTTTAAAATTGCATATCAAAAGAATGAAGATAGGCAAGTGGTTGGGTTATTAAGTAAATAATAAAACTTAATATAGATTGACTAGACGAAGGAGGTAAGGCAAAGTTTCTTGAAGCTAAACTTTTGGGAATGACGACAATATAATCGCGCTAATATTTTTGTTCTAACTGGCCTTGTTGAGCGTGCTGCTAGTCTCCACTGTCGGGGATGCCGGTTTAAAACTCTGGAAATAAATTGTTCCCATCGTTCCGACAAAAATAACATAGGCGATCGCCTGTACCTGATACAAATTTTGACGATAACCAAAGAGGGCTTTTAGTAAAATGCCAGGAAATTGTTTATCAGGTAAAATCCGTGATCCATCCCAAATTTGATTTCCTAATAAACAGGAATCCCCCGCCAGAATACAGAGATTGGTGTAACGGCTGTCTAGTTCACCTAATAATTGCGCGGCTAAGTCCACATTTTTTAAAACACTCATCACCAAACCACCGACAATTAATAGCAAAAATACGCCCATCACTTGGAAAAAGAGCCGTAAATTGATTTTAACCCCCACCGCAAACAGTAAAAATCCTAGCCCTGCTGCGGTTGCTAAGCCCGCGATCGCGCCGATGGTGGGAACAGCCCAACTATCCTGAAACTTGGCCACAATGAACAACACCGTTTCAAAGCCTTCCCGTAACACTGCAATAAAGACCAACAGAAAAACCACCTTCCCTGCATCTTCCTGTTGTGCTAAAGCCGATTGAATTTCTCCTTCTACCTCAGATTTTAAAGATTTTGCCTGTTTCGTCATCCAAATCAGCATCCAACTGAGCATGACAATGGCAATCAGTCCAAATAAGCCCGATAAGGCCGCTTTTAGCATCGGCGTGTAAGGACTTTGGGACATTTCGACCCCTTGCAAAACGCCCCCTAATAAAAATCCCACCATGACGCTGGCTACAATTCCACCGCTTACCCCTTGATACACCCAGGGATTGAGTTGCGTTTGCCCTGCTTTTTTGAGACAGGCGAGGACAATGCCCATCACTAAAGCGGCTTCAAATCCTTCACGAAGCGTCACCACAAAGATCGGTAAAGCAGCAGTTAAATCCATGTTTTATTGACTTTGTTTAATCTGTTTAATCAACCATTATCAATTTATCAGTCGTTTAATTCACTTAGCTACCGATTGAGTTTGGGTTAACTTGGCGCGCAATTCCGTTTTAATGCGGTTCAAAATTGAAGCCTCATCTAGAGACTCCAAAATATTGGTAACAACAGTTTTCGGGCCATCAGGCCCCCAGGACGCACCATTGGCTAAATAGGTTTTGGTGACTTGTCCGATCGCGTAACAAGAAACCCCTGCCACGCCTGCCTGAGTAATGGCAATAGAAACATAGGGAGCGAAGGAAAGCCCACCCGTTACAGGCACCGTTAACCCCAAAAGCCCTTTGAGAGAACTTAAGCCCAAAGAAGCCAGAAATTCACTGGCACTAATGCCCCCCATACTGATCCCGATTTTTTGCAAAAGCGCGATCGCCGAAGTGTGGGTCATCGTAATTCCATAGAGACGAGATAGGGTCAAAATCATCGCCACATCAATTACTGCCCCTGTGAGCAAGTCAACTGCGGTAACTGGATTTAACGCGATCGCTGCGGCTTTAATCATCACGGCTTTTTGGATAATGTCATTGGCGAGGGCATCCCGTACTTGCATTTTTCGTTGTACTAGTTTTTCATTTACCGTATCGGCACAAAGCAACGTATTTAAGGCGACTAAAGATTTTCCTTCCCGTTGCAACAGTTCCACAATTTTTAACTTTAATTCCGTTACTTGTGGTTCGCTGCGATATTGACGACGCTTAACTTTTCCTGAGGCATCTTTGACTAATTCCGACACTAACGGATTAGCTGCCACCATGACAATCTCATCAGGAGATAATAACTCTTTTACCCGTTCATCCCGAATTTTCTGATAAATGGCTTGGCGATCAGTTTCGGGATATTGATCGATTTTATTGAATACTAAAATAATGGGTTTTCCGACTTCCCGTAATTGGGAAAGGGCCGTATATTCAACCTTACTTAAATCGCCTGCAATAATAAACAGAATTAAATCTGTTTTTTGAGCAATATCTCGCGCTAAGGCTTCTCGCACTTCGCCATTAACTTCATCAATTCCAGGCGTATCAATTAACTGAATCTGGGAATTGCCCCAACCCGATAAGGTCAATCTTTGTACTTTTGCTATATGTTCATCGTCGGTTACTTGCCAATGGGCTGATTCAATGGTTTTGGTAACGCCATGCAGGGGCCCTGCTTCAAAAATATTTTGTCCTAATAACGCATTTAAAATAGATGATTTTCCCCGTCCCACCATGCCAAACGCAGCAATTTGTATCACCGAATTATCCAGTTTTTCTAGCATGGAAACCAGGTGATCAATGTCTTTTTCTAATCCTTGTTTTTCCCTCGCACTTAAATCTAAATGATTAACTAAATCTCTCAGGGTATGTTGCGCTTTTTGATAATTTAATTCTTCTTGGATTTCCTCAAAACTTAACAGAGCTTTTTCAAATTCCTCACTATTCCAATTAATTGTTCGAGAAATCTCCATCATATAAACATTTTAATTATCAATTGTTAATTATCAACTATTAATTATTAACTAAGCTATAATCAATTCGTCATAACTTGAGCAATTTTGCGATGAAAGTTACAGGGATTTTCATTTATCCTATCAAATCCTGTCGAGGCATTGCCTTAGAACAAACAGAAGTCAGCCCCAAGGGTTTGGTTTGGGATCGAGAATGGATGTTAGTGGATCAAGATGGTCATTTTTTAACCCAACGCCAATATCCGCAACTTGCAACGATTCAAGTCGATATTCAGGATCAATCTCTTCGTTTATCCACTGATCATAGCGATCCTTTTATCTTAGAACCTCAGCTTTCAGGAATTCAAAAAACAGTTCAAGTGTGGCGCGATCGCGTGGTGGCAATCGATCAAGGGGATGAAGTCGCTAATTGGTTTCAACAAGCTTTACAGTTACCCTCCGAGCAACAAATCCGTTTAGTCAGGCAATCCCCGCAACATATCCGACCGATTGATAAAAACTACACCGATAATCAGGAACTTCCCGTTAGTTTTTCCGATGGTTTCCCCATTTTATTAACAGCAACGGCATCGCTCGCCGATCTCAATCAACGACTAGAAGCCGCCTATCCCCATCAATCCCAAATTGTCCCGATGAATCGTTTTCGTCCTAATTTAGTGATTGAAACCGAGG
>CAYZWO010000023.1:0-2124 GCA_964482215.1 uncultured bacterium | reverse complement strand
ACTTGGCAAGAAATTCAAATTAATGATCTTAAATTTGCTTTGGTTAAACCCTGTTCTCGTTGTGTGGTGACCACAACCGATCAATTTAGCGGCGATCGCAATCCATTACAAGAACCATTGAAAACCCTGAGTACCTTCCGCCAGATTCCGCAACAAGGCATTATGTTTGGTGAAAATATTATTCCCTTAACCCCTGGTTTAGTCAAACTTGGTGATGAACTGGAAATATTACGTTCAGACTGTTGAGTAAGTTGAGTAAAGTGAATGGATAAGCCACCTTAGATCTCATAATTGCTCTTGAAAACAGCCAAGTCTTTGTATAATATTGAAATTCATTTAACCTTATCGATAAAAATTTTTAGTTATGATTACATTTAATAATTTTAAGTTTATTTTAAATATTTTCAAAAAGTATCCTAATCAAATTAAATATGTACCTCGATGGCTGACTAGTGTATCAAGAAATAATGATTATGTTTTACGACAACAATTGCCTTGGATCGTTTTTTCTGCACTGGATTCTTTGGATACGATTAATTTAACCGAAAAAAAAGTTTTTGAGTATGGAAGTGGTGGCTCAACTTTTTATTGGCTCAAAAAAGGTGCAACTTGTGTTTCTATTGAGCACGATAAACAATGGTATTACAAAATGAAGCCCTTATTAGATGTTTTTTCTGAAGTAGATTATCGGCTCATTCAACCTAATCAGTTATCATCTGATACAAAAACCAAAAATCCCGCTGATCCAAACGACTATTGTTCAAATTCCTTAGAGTGGAGTGGCTATGATTTTACTGAATATGTGAGTCAAATCGACGAATTTCCTGACAAATATTTTGATGTGATTAACATTGATGGCAGAGCACGTCCATCATGTATTAGACAAAGCTTTAACAAATTAGCTGTGGGAGGATTAATGATAGTGGATAATTCCGATAGACAATATTATTTTGAAGAAACTTTACCTTATCTTAAAGACTTTTCTAGACAAGAATTTTTAGGATTGGGGCCGATGATAACTTATGTTTGGAAAACAGATTTCTTTACTCGCTTAAGTTGATTGTTGAGAAAATTGATTGAGTTTTCAAATTTCTTACAGACTTTTAAAAGTTCTGATCAGAGCGATTATAAACTATACTTATTTTCTTACTTGCTTTAGAGCATTTCTGAAACCCTAAATAATATTTAATAAAAATTTATTTGATTTGTTTGTTTGAGGCAAAGCATGATTATTGCAATTACAGCTTTAAAAGGAGGCGTTGGTAAAACAACCACTTCTATTCACCTGGCAGCCTATTTTCAGCAAAAAGCCCCTACCTTATTAATTGATGCTGATAGAAACCGTTCAGCCTTAATTTGGTCACGGGAAGAAAAATTGCCCTTTTATGTTGCGTCCCAGGCTGGGGCGACCAGTCTTATTCGTAAATATCCCCATATTATTGTTGACACCAGAGCTAGACCCGAAGCAGACGAATTTAAGGATCTGGCTGATGGCAGTGATTTATTGGTGATCCCGACCACGCCAAATCATTTAGATTTAGATGCAACTTTTAAGGCAGTAGAACAGTTACAGCCCCTCAATGCCAATTTTAAAATTTTACTCACGAAAGTTGATGCTCGCACTAAAGGAGGGCAACAGGCTCGGCAGTTATTGGAAGAAGCGCAATTACCACTATTTAAAACAGAAATTCCCTTATTAGTTGCTTTTGAACGGGCTTCTCAAAAGGGCGTGATTATTCGAGACTATTCCGATCCCAGAGCTAAAGCCGCTTGGTTAAGATATAAAGCAGTTGGAAAAGAAATTCTTCCCTAAACTTGCGAGATCTCAGCCAATGAGTCAGACTACCCTTTCGGTTTCCTTAGATGCAGGTCAATGTTTATCATTATCTGCCGTTTCTTGGCAACGATTTCAGACCTTGTTAACTGAGTTAGGCGATCGCCGCAATTCGCGTTTGGCCTATGCCAATGAAATTTTTGAACTCATGACCCCTTTACCTGAACACGAACGAAAGTCATCTTAGCGGACTTAGTAAAAATCTTACTGCGGCTTTATCAGTTGCCTTGGGAACCTTAGATCTTGCACCAGTACAGGTGTGCTAAGAAAAAGCAACCTGAATATCGATG
>CAYZWO010000022.1:35944-42573 GCA_964482215.1 uncultured bacterium | reverse complement strand
CGCTCAACCGATGACGGTGGAACCCTTGGGGGAAAATGGCTATGTGTTAACGGTAGGTCGTTTTGGTGCGTTGGGCTTTGACGTTGAGCCGAAAATGGCCGTTGTTTTGGAACCACCGCAAGATGGGCAATACTTCATGCATACGGTTCCGTTACCTGATCCCACCTTTTTGGGTTACGAAGTGGATTATCAAGCTGTGATGGAACTTCAAGAAATTCCGCGATCGCAGGCAGGAGAAGGATTAGAAAAAGTCTATCGTAAACAGGGCATCACCGAACTTCCCGAAATGGTGACCAAAGTTCAGTGGCAATTACACATGGATGTCGCTGTCTATTTTCCGAAATATATTTACAAACTACCAATGGCGTTAATCCGTAAAACCGGTGATCGTCTCCTAGCCGAAATTATCCGCCAAGTTTCTCCTCGTTTAACTTATAAAGTCCAACAAGATTTTCATGATGGGATGCAACTCCCCTTACCCCCCAAATCCAGCCGTTACTTCCAACGCATTCAATCTTCAGAACTGGACGCATAATACTGTTCAAACCCATTTGAAATCAAAGAGATTTGCCACCCTTCCTTTTCACGGGTTGACAATATTGATTCAACAAAGATAGTGCTAACTCATAGCTGTTTGGTTGGGTTTGCACCGCATAGGCTTCTCGCTCCAAATCCCGCCGATCAGGGTTGTTGTAATGGAAGAAAAAAGGACGCGCATAATTAATCGGTTCTATCGTTAAGCCGAGGGGTTTAATTTTTCCCTTTCCTGCACAGACTTGAGCCGCATGAACGGTTTCATGGATCAACGTCGGCTTAGCAATCTGGAGATCAAAAACAACGGGATTAATCCAAATCTTTTTGGAGCTAGGTTCAAGTAATCCGTAGGCTCCTGTTTGAGGGGGAAGACTTAAAATCACTTGAAAGCCAAATTTTTGTAATTGCGTCTGTAAGGCTTGGAATTCAGGTTCAATAGCAGGAACTTGGGCGAGTAAGAAAGCGGCAAGAAGATTCATTAAAATAGCGCAACTCAATAAAGCGTGGAATAGAAAAAAGAGGATGAGTTAGATTTAGTCTATGTTTCCCACACTCTTCATACCTTGATTCAGTAATGCCGAGTTTTTTAATGCGGACGGAGAGACTCGAACTCTCACATCAGAGATACTAGAACCTAAATCTAGCGCGTCTACCAATTCCGCCACGTCCGCTTGATTTACTATGATATCAAAAGATTGCTTTTCCTCAAAATATTAACGAGTTTGTTAACGCTGAAGTAGAATCTTTGGCTTGGGTCATGTTTCTGCTTGTCCTTAAAAATTAATCATGGTCTGTCGAATGTTAAGTGGTATTGATGCCAACTCTATCGCCCCAATCTCTTTAAATCAACTATTCTGTAATTTTACTTTTTAAACAAGCTTTTTTCTTTATTCAAGACTATGGATCAACCGACATTCAAAAAAAGTTTGGATAAAGTGTTGACTTTTAAAAAAGTTTTGGATAAATTAATAAAGGTCTGAAAAACAAAGCAGGCAGCCAAAAACAAAGCTAGCCCCCATCGTCTAGAGGCCTAGGACACCTCCCTTTCACGGAGGCGACAGGGATTCGAATTCCCTTGGGGGTATTTTAAAATTAATAAGCTGACAGAAGAAGAGCGAAACTATTGCTGGTTTTCGTGAAGCTGTTACTCATGACGACAAGAGACATTATCTTAAATGCCTAAATCGTCTAAATACTGTAATTAATTTTATAGAAAAATTTTTCCGTTGACTCAAATTGTGTTTTTTCGAGAGTTATCGGCTTAAAGCTGATTATTGGTCCAACGGTTGGCATCTTCTGCAATAAACTGTTGTTGGTATTGGAGTTACTGATTGAGCTTTTAGATAGCCGCGATCGCAGAGAATTGCCAAGAAATGTATTACGAGCATTAATACATTATCAACGTCGATAGAATATTTAAAATATTCCTTATATAATTACCCATAACCTGTCTATACTCGTTTGCCATGAGAAGTGCTTTCCTCGACCGTCTCCATAGTCCTGAACGTCCCGTCTTGGTGTTTGATGGTGCAATGGGAACCAATCTACAAGTTCAAAATTTGACCGCCGCAGACTTTGGGGGAGCAGAATACGAAGGTTGTAATGAATATTTAGTCCATACCAAACCCGAAGCCGTCGCGACCGTTCATCGGGGCTTTTTTGAAGCAGGGGCCGATGTGGTTGAAACCGATACCTTTGGTGGCACCTCGATTGTTTTAGCAGAATACGATTTAGCAGATAAGGCTTACTATCTCAACAAAGCCGCAGCCGAATTGGCCAAAAGCATTGCCCAAGAATTTTCTACACCTGAAAAACCTCGATTCGTTGCAGGATCAATGGGGCCAGGCACGAAATTACCCACGCTCGGACATATCGACTACGATACTTTGAAAAATGCCTACGTTGAGCAGGTGCAGGGCTTATATGACGGTGGGGTTGATCTCCTGTTAGTGGAAACCTGTCAGGATGTTTTACAAATTAAAGCGGCCTTAAACGCTATTGAGGAAGTTTTTGAGCAAAAAGGCGATCGCTTACCAATCATGGTTTCCGTAACAATGGAAGTCATGGGGACGATGCTAGTAGGAACAGAAATTGGAGCGGCTCTAGCCATTTTAGAACCCTATAAAATCGACATTTTGGGCTTAAATTGCGCGACAGGGCCCGACAAAATGAAAGAACATATCAAATACTTGTCGGAGCATTCCCCCTTTATCGTTTCCTGTATTCCCAATGCGGGATTGCCTGAAAACGTGGGAGGGCAAGCCTTTTATCGTCTGACTCCTGTGGAATTGCAGATGGCGTTGATGCACTTCATCGAAGATTTGGGCGTGCAAATTATTGGGGGCTGTTGTGGAACCCGTCCCGATCACATTAAGGCATTAGCGGATATTGCCAAAGATTTAACGCCAAAAGAACGCAAGCCTCATTACGAACCCTCTGCGGCTTCAATTTATACCACCCAACCCTATATTCAAGACAACTCTTTCCTGATCGTCGGTGAACGGTTAAACGCCAGCGGTTCCAAAAAATGCCGTGATCTTCTCAATGCGGAAGATTGGGACAGCTTAGTGTCTATGGCCAAAGCTCAGGTGAAAGAAGGGGCCCATGTGCTTGATGTGAACGTGGATTACGTCGGGCGCAATGGGGAACGGGATATGCACGAACTTGCTTCTCGCTTGGTCAATAATGTGACTCTACCCTTAATGCTGGACTCAACCGAGTGGCAAAAGATGGAGGCGGGGCTAAAGGTTGCTGGGGGTAAATGTATACTCAACTCTACCAATTACGAAGACGGAGAGGAACGGTTCTATAAAGTTCTAGATCTGGCCAAACAATACGGAGCGGGTATCGTCGTTGGAACCATCGATGAAGAAGGGATGGGTCGTACTGCCGACAAGAAATTTGCCATTGCCAAACGAGCCTATGATGCCGCGATCGCTTACGGGATTCCTGCCCATGAAATTTTCTTTGACCCCTTAGCACTGCCCATTTCTACAGGGATTGAAGAAGACCGCGAAAATGGAAAAGCAACGGTAGAGTCCATTCGTCGCATTCGGGAAGAACTACCAGGCTGTCATATTCTATTAGGGGTTTCTAACGTTTCTTTTGGTCTAAATCCTGCGGCTCGTCAGGTCTTAAACTCCATTTTCCTCCATGAATGTATGGCGGTAGGGATGGATGCGGCGATCGTCAGTGCCAATAAAATTTTACCCTTGGCCAAAATTGATCCCGAACATCAACAAGTTTGCCAAGATTTAATCTTTGATCGTCGTCAATTTGAAGGCGAAGTTTGCACCTACGCTCCCTTAACCAAATTAACCACCCTCTTTGAAGGCAAAACCACCAAACGGGATAAGTCAGCCGATGCCGATTTACCTGTAGAAAAACGCCTCACCCAACACATCATTGATGGGGAACGATTAGGCTTAGAAGAAGCCTTGGCCGAAGCTTTACAACAATATCCCCCCTTGGAAATTATTAATGTTTTCCTCCTTGATGGAATGAAAGTAGTGGGTGAATTATTTGGCTCTGGTCAAATGCAATTACCCTTCGTTTTACAGTCTGCTCAGACTATGAAAGCGGCGGTTGCTTATCTCGAACCCTTTATGGAAAAATCCGAAAGCGATGGCAACGCCAAAGGCACTTTTGTGATCGCAACCGTGAAAGGGGATGTTCATGATATTGGTAAAAACCTCGTTGATATTATCCTGTCCAATAACGGCTACAAAGTTATTAATTTAGGCATTAAACAACCCGTCGAAAATATTATTGAAGCCTACAAAGAACATAAACCTGATTGCATTGCCATGAGTGGTTTATTGGTAAAATCCACCGCTTTCATGAAGGAGAATTTAGAAGTTTTTAATGAACAAGGCATTACGGTTCCTGTGATTTTAGGAGGAGCCGCTTTAACCCCCAAATTTGTCCACCAAGATTGTCAAAATACCTATAAAGGGCAAGTGATTTACGGGAAAGATGCCTTTTCTGACCTGCATTTTATGGATAAATTAATGCCCGCCAAATCTCAAAACGCCTGGGATGATATCAAAGGTTTTTTAGGAGAATTTGCAGAGTCAAATAATGAAATTGAAGATAACGGAAATGGACAAAAAACAAACTTTGGCATTGCGGATGAAAAATTAATTGATGCGACGGATGCACCTGCTGAACCAGAGGTTATTGATACTCAGAGATCAGAAGCTGTTGAAGTGGATATTCCCCGCCCTGTACCACCCTTCTGGGGAACACAAGTTTTGACGCAAACCGAGATTCCCATTGAAGAAGTTTTCCCCTACTTAGATTTACAAGCTCTGTTTGTTGGACAGTGGCAATTCCGCAAACCGAAAGAGCAATCACGGGAAGAATACGACCAATTTTTACAGGAAAAAGTACATCCTATCCTAGCGGAGTGGAAAGCTAAAGTTATTGCCGATAACCTCTTGCATCCAACAGTGGTTTATGGCTATTTCCCCTGCCAATCGGAAGGTAATTCATTGCATATTTATGATCCTGAAGTTATCAAAAATAACAATGGTCAAATTCCTGCCGATTTAGAACCTGTTGTTACGTTTACTTTCCCCCGTCAAAAATCAGGTCGTCGTCTTTGTATTGCCGACTTTTTCGCCCCCAAAGAATCAGGCATTACCGATGTCTTCCCCATGCAAGCGGTAACAGTGGGAGAAGTGGCCACGGAGTACGCCAAAAAGCTGTTTGATGGCAATGAATACACCGATTATCTCTACTATCACGGGATGGCTGTCCAAATGGCAGAGGCACTTGCAGAATGGACACACGCCAGAGTACGCCATGAACTCGGTTTCGGCGATCGCGAACCTGACAATATTCGGGATGTTTTACAACAACGTTATCAAGGATCTCGCTATAGTTTTGGCTATCCTGCTTGTCCTAATATTCAGGATCAGTATAAACAGTTGGAGTTACTACAAACTGACCGCATTAATCTCTACATGGATGAAAGCGAACAAATTTATCCTGAACAATCAACAACGGCAATTATTACCTATCATCCTGTCGCCAAATATTTTAGTGCTTAGCATTTCTTTGATCTTTTATTTAAGAACGTGTTAAGTGTTAGACAAGCCCTCTAGGAAAATCATGAGGAAGAAGTGTCCACGCACATCCTGCTCTGAGTAGATAAAAATGGCATTGATAACCGCTTGTAAACTGATTGTTCGCTTTTTTCCCTATTGTAGCCGTAGGAAGATCTTATTCCATCAAATGACACGGGCTTCGGTCACCTCTGTTTCGAGAAACTTTTTAAAAACACTCTAAGACTCATTCTTGTTTAAACAAGTTAAGGTAGAGGAATAATCGTATTTTTAATTCTGTGTTTTATTGTCCAAATTTTTAGCTAACAAAAAACTTTAACTTTTTCAATCTCTACACTACAAAACGAATATCATGGTAACAACAAGCAGCTTTACTATCCCAGAACATACCCTGGATCGAGATTGTACAACCCTGTCTCGTCACGTTCTTCAGCAACTCCACAGTTTTGATGCAGACGCTCAGGATCTCAGTGCCATTATGAATCGCATTGCTCTAGCGGGTAAATTGATTGCCCGTCGTTTGAGTCGAGCAGGCTTAATGGCGAATGTTCTCGGCTTTACGGGTGAAACCAATGTGCAGGGTGAGTCCGTCAAAAAAATGGATATTTACGCTAATGAGGTGTTTATTTCTGTTTTTAAGCAAAGTGGTTTAGTATGTCGTCTGGCTTCGGAAGAAATGGAAAAGCCCTACTATATCCCTGAAAATTGCCCAATAGGACGCTATACACTGCTTTATGATCCCATTGATGGCTCATCTAATGTGGATATTAACCTCAATGTGGGGTCGATTTTTTCGATTCGTCAGCAATCTGGGGATGATTTAACAGGAGAAGCCAAGGATCTATTGACCCAAAACGGTCGGCAACAACTCGCGGCGGGCTACATTCTCTATGGGCCTTCGACAATGTTAGTTTACTCTTTAGGACAAGGGGTTCATTGTTTCGTTCTGGATCCCAGTTTGGGAGAATTTATCTTAGCCCAAGAAAATATTCAAATTCCTGAACATGGCCCAATTTATAGCACCAA
>CAYZWO010000022.1:0-35934 GCA_964482215.1 uncultured bacterium | reverse complement strand
TGAGGGAAATTTTTGGCAGTGGGATGAAGCGTTGCGCGATTACACCCGTTATGTCCATCGGCATGAAGGTTATACGGCTCGTTACAGTGGGGCATTGGTGGGAGATATTCACCGTATTTTGATGCAGGGTGGGGTTTTTCTTTATCCTGGGACGGTTAAAAAGCCAGAAGGGAAGTTACGGCTCCTTTATGAAACGGCTCCTCTTGCCTATTTAGTGGAACAAGCGGGAGGACGGGCCAGCGATGGGTATCAAAATATTTTGGATCTGACTGCTGACAAATTACACCAAAGAACGCCGTTGATTATTGGCAGCAAGGAAGATGTCAAGTTAGTGGAATCGTTTATTGCAGACCGCGATCGCCGAGAACAAGAGGGAGATAGCTATAGCTGAAGGTTTCCTCTTTCTTATGAAAACGCTAGGATAAACGCTTAAACTTCTAAACTCCGCGTTTTAAAATGACTGATTCAGCAACAACTTTGGCGATCGCGCATCAAGCCTTTAACGCTTGGAAAATAGGGTTAGCAACAGGACAATGGGATGAATTTCTGGCCATGTTAACGGAGGATTTTACCCTTTCTTTTCCAGTGGGCAAATATCAAGGCGTTCATCAAGGTAAGGCGATCGCCGAAGAATTTTTTAACTTTGTTTCTGAGGTTTACCAAGAAGGTTTACAAGTAACCTTAACAAAAACTCATTGTGTCGAAAATACGGTTATCTTTGAGCTAGAATCCGACGGTACAATGTTTGGCCAAACCTACCATAATCAAGCAGCAGTTTTCTTTGATGTGAGAGACAATAAAATTTCAGGCTATCGAGAATATTTAGCGGTTTTCTATCGGATGAACTCATAATTCTACACGCGATCGTGATTAAGACCCGATAAATTCACCTAAAATTAAAAAAGTGGATTAAAGAGTTTGTAGAACGAGAAATACGATTAGAAGAACAGCATGATGTCTGAGTTTTTATCAATAAAAATATGGGTGTATTAGTATAGTACTAATTTGTAATGGTTCCTGTTGCTGAAGTTGCTCCACCGAGAGTCCCACCTGTCACTGATGTTGCTGTAATGATTATAGTTCTTGGTGAAGAATAGTCAACAGTTGGTATAGGAGCAATGACTAACGTTTCAATTGAGTCATTAGCTCCAAAAGTAATAGTTCCAGCCGAACTCCCAAAAGAGAATGTTGCTCCCGTTGTCGTAGTTATGGGACTAGTTGTGGTTCCATAATGAGTACCCAAGGTAGCACTTCCGCCTACAGTAAAGTTTACTGTTATCACAGACCCCGTATTACCAAACCGTCTAAAAGTAAATGTTAACGGCGTACCTCCACCTCTAGTCACCGAAGCAGGCGAGACGGTTAACTCGGCTCCATTGGGTGCTCTTGCATAAGCTTGAGTGATTATTCCATAGTTGGCTTTATTGGCAAAACGAGATGTTGAGTTAGGATTAGCCCACTGTAAAACATTTTTTCCTGTCTGAGTATTCAAAGCGGAAGCTGCTAAATGAAGTTCTGCTAACATCCCACTTTTACAGACGAAAAAACCGACATTGTTGCTAGGGAAAGGGGTGGCTCCATTGTTACAAGTTCCTGGGTCACTAGAATCTCTGGTTGAAGCGATGAGGTCTACTAATAAACGAGAGCTTGTAGACGCAGTGTAAGCCCCAGCTGAATCAATACCTGGGCCACAACGATAAATTGCATTACTACCTAGCCAAGTAGAGCTTGGTGTTTGCATATAGTAAACAACATTTACCGTAGTACTTCCATTAACCGCTAATCCTAGAACAGGGGTTGCGGTTCCCGTACCCACATCATTACCTGCTCCCGTACACCCAAGAGTCGTTAAAATACTTGCAGGTAAAGAGGTACTATCAGCCGCGATGATTGAAGATGATTTTATTTCATCACTGATAAAGTCAGCCGCACGATTAAGGTTATATTGAGTATCACTAGCTGCGTTACCAGCAACATTTTCTCTGGTCATGACAAATAAACCATAGCCCGCTCCGCCAACAACGATGATAGTTAGACATGAAGCGATAATCAGTTCTATTAGGGTAAAACCTGAATTCGTTGCTTTTCTGAGGAGATGAAGGTGATTTTTCATAATAATTTTTTCTAAATAAGCGATTTACAATAACTAGCAGATACACTTGTGTCATTTTGTGGTGCTTCATAAATGCCACTTCTTATAACCCCTAAAAGATTGGACACTACTAGGCAATACTTGGTACTCGCATTAGAAGATTCAATTACAATAGTTCCTAAATTTGTGGTGTTTCCTTTATAAGAAAAATTAATGTTTTGTCCAGGGAAATTTTCTCTGATATTTAATCCATCAAAATTAATACCAGAGCTATTTAAACAGCCTAGATAGTCAGAATCAGAAGCCGTAGCAAAGGAGGTTGGCGTTACATCTGGCATCATCACAATGCGACATGATTTCCCCCTTTTAATTGCATTGCGTTGAGCTTCCTGTAACGCCCCTTTTACCTGCCAAAGTGCATTTTGGGCTTTGCTTTTTCCCATCAGACCCATCAGATTCGGAATAATTAGAGAAATTAAGATTCCAAGGATGATAATCACAACCATAATTTCAAAGAGCGTCCATCCTGTGTGTTTAGTCGTTTGAGTCAGTGAAAGAGAATAACGTCTTTTTTGAGAAAGGATTAAAGATAAAAGTGTCCTGATCACTTTTGACTATCTCCAACAATGCAAAACTTAATCGGTTAAGCATTGTAATGAAAGTCAGTAATATTTTTCAGGCTACTATGAAAAAAATATTCTTTTTTTCGCTGAAAGTATGATTCCTCCGTTGTAAAATGTTATGGTTCTATGATGGAAATCAATTTTTTTAAAGCGATGCTGTACAGGTAGTGCCGCTATAGGTTCCTGGTCGCATAATACCTATGCCTGCGGATATAGCAACACAACGTCTTTGGACTGTAGAGTTGGGAGATTCTATGATTAGTATTAACTCAGTTGAACTTGACATTCCCGTGCTACTAGGATTCCCTTTATAGGAGAAAGCTAAACTTAAAGGTAAAGAAAATGTACTACCAGACGGAAGGGATAATTGAGTTCCAGACCCTAGCGTTACAGGACTAGTTATACAGGTATTAGTGGAAGTATTCGTACTGCTTACTCCCGTAGAAGATATGTTAACTGTACAAGTTTGGCCATTTCTCATGGCAGACCGTTGAGCTTCACGCAGTGCCCCTATCACTTGATTTGCGCTAGATTGCAACGAATTTTTTCGCATCATACCCACCATGCTGGGCATCATCAAAGCTGCTAAAACGCTGGAAATGATAGCGACAACTGCCATTTCGATTAATGTCCAGCCTTGATTACGGGCAACTGAGGGCTGCGGAAGGAATAATTTCCGTATATAAAGTTGCCAGATTAGAAACATCGTTTGCATTGTTAACTGTGTAGCTAATTGTTAATACTTGAGGGTTGGTGTCAGAACCAGATGTTATGCGAGTCATTGTATAAGGTTTATTAAATAAGCTCCTAGTGCCAATAGTTGTCACTGTTGTGCCACTCTTACTATTAGAAACATAATTTCCTGCAATAACAGCTTGAGTTAAAGCTTGTAGTGAATTAGTAGATGCGCCTGCATAGGAAGTCGTAAAAGCCGATGTACATTTGTTATTGTCACTGGGTACACTTGATGCTGCAATTGATTGTATATTTTCTAAATCTTGCTGAATCCAGTAACTTGCTAACGCTTGTCTTTCTGCTTTGACTTGAAAGATTGCGGCGTATAATACCCCCTGTAAAGCTCCCATCAGGGTTAAAAAAACAACCATTGTGGCAACTAGGACTTCTAAGAGAGAAAGCCCTTTATTTGTTGATCGTTGCAAAAAGAACAGTAACAGTTTTTTTTCCATAGGAATTATTTAAGACACTGAGGATGGTAAAACTATCGTTGTTGCCGTTGCCAGCTAGCAAGATTTTGGATAGCCGGAGGTTGATTTTGAGGCAAACCCAATCCGTACATATCTCCCCATGATGCAGTTTGCTCTACTACAATATTAGACGTATTAGACCCACAACCGCCGCCATTCGACCAATCATAAGCCCAAACCGTGCCTTTAACGCCTCCAGCACCACCGCCACCGCCAGAAATCCCAATGGTATATTGGGGAGCTAGAATAAACGCCTCCAGTTTTCGATTACCGTTTAAACAAATTTGGGGACGAGAAACGACAGTACTACCACTCATAACAGGTTGCCCGTAGGCAAAAATTTGGAAATCCGCCGGTTTACAACTGGTATTGGTTCCACACTCATGAACCATTTCATTATTGCCATTAATAACCCCTTGTAAATAAAAAGTTACCCGTTGGCCAGGCGTAATCGTAATAGTATTATTGCCGCTTGCATTAATTTGATTGACGCAATATTCATAAATATTCACTGTCGCACCGCTTTGGAGCGTTCTCGCAACAGCTGTGTCTCCTGAACGCGGTAAGGTGATATTTCCTGAAGGATTGTTTAACGTATTGGTTGGTGTGATATAAGTCGTAGCAGAAGCAGGTGAAGACCAGGCAGGTGAAGAAGTACAAGAGACAGGCGGAAGCGCAGGCATCGTTTGTCGAGTATAGGCAACGCTATAAGGCGGATTGGGTGGAGGGGATGGTTGAGCGACAACAATACTACTCGTTGCAACATTACAATCATTAATTAAAACATTGCCCTGAATTTGATTACTCCCTGTTCCGCCAGAGGTCAGCCAAACCCCCGGAACCGTTGGAGCAACCTGATTAGGTACTACCGGAAAACTGACTTTAATTTGAGAACCCGCACTATTAACATCCGTCGTGTTGACTCGCCCTTCTACTGTGAGAGTCCCTTGTTTAGCTACATCATCATAGGCATAGCTAATTAATCGATATTGACCTTTCTTAGGATTAGTCGCATCTAAGGTTCGCCAAGTTTGATTATTAATGACGATCGCTTCTGCTTTAATTTTTTCAGCAAGTTGTTGTTGTGGAGTTAGTGCTGCTCCAGGACTAGGAGGTTTTGTACAAACGCTAATCTCTTGAACTTCTGAATTAGTGGATGTGTAATTGGCCCAACTTTTAACATTAGTATTGGTTGGCGTATAACTAGGAGCCGTTCCACCATCATCAGGACACCGACCCGATGCATCGCGCGTTCCCACACAATCGGGAATTTGGGCAATATATTTATTCTGATTAATTAAATCCAGAATGCGAGTAACTCCTGTTTCGGCAATCGTTAAACCTTCGGCTGTTGTTTTTTGGGCGGCCGCATTACTCTGTCCCCGTTGGGATGTAACTATCATTCCCAAACTAGCCACAATTAGCACTAAACCGATCATTAAAACCATCGGCAAAACAAAGCCGCGATCGCGATGATTGATCGGATTATCACGGCTTGATAAAGAGTGATGGGATTTAAGCAGTAAATAAATAATGGGATTCATAAGCTTGCTGGTGTATCCACAACCCAAGATTAGGAAACAAACCTTCCTAGTTCTTCATTTTCCATGATTTGGATCACTTAATGCCGTGATCTGGATCACAATTCATCAAAAAAGAAAGGAAAATTTACGGATTTTTGGACAATCCAGAAATATCTCGGAGATTTTATTAGATAAGCTTTGTTTCAATTCGGTATATTTTCGAGGGGAGTGATTTCAAGTCCACCCTAAATTTAGGTTAATCGTGACTCTAGATCATAGAAAAACTTCAAATTCGGTAAGCGCATAATATTGCTATCTTGAGGAGCATCGAGAAAATGGTGAACTAGCAATAAGCCAACAATCGTCCAAGTTTGATAAGTTCTCGCCTGTTGCCCTACCCATAAACCTGTTGGGCCATCAAAATATTCAGCCCATTTTTGCTTGGGTAAACGATACAATAACAACTCGTAGTTTTTTTGTAATAACGCTTCCATTTCTAAGATTTCATTGGGATTTTTCTCGAAAGGATCTATTCTTTTTTGACGTAAAACCGCAACGACTAAAAACCAAAATAAACAAGGCCAATGGCCGGCATTATGGTATGACCAAGGTAAATTTTTGCGGTCATAGCCTGTAAAATATTTCCAACGACTTTCGTCTAAGGGCGGGTGGCAAATTCTTAACGGCATCTCTGCACAAAGTTCATTTTGATTGGCGATTAAAAATCGAAAAAATGATAATTGCTGAGCATAACTGGTGACATCAAAAATCGCCCCTAAACAATTTCCTAGACTAAAAAAACGAAAATCAGGTCGCCCTGTACGAATATTGCCAATTAAATAACCACTTTGATTTTTTAGCCAAGTTTGTAACCAATTTGGGATGGTTTCTGTCTGAATATTATATTCATTGATCACCGCTTCCCCGTATTGTTCTGTGGGCCGTTTTCTTAGGGTTTGAACAATATTGCCATTTAACCAGTAGTGTTTTAATAAATAGGTTCTTAATTTTTTGAGCCACGTAATTCCTATTTTAATTTTTTTAATTTTTTGTAATCCTAAGGTTTCTTGGGTTAACGCTTCGTCTTGATTCGTTGCAGGTAAAGCCATTAAAGCGATCGCGCTTTTAAGTGCCCCATACAATAACACTTGAATTTCTAAGGGCGTTCCCCATACGTCTAAGGGGCGATCAATCATAAAGGCTCCATCAGGCACATAGAGAGTTGGTGCGTCTCGAAAGGTGGGATGGAGAATCAGATCAATAAATTTTTCTAAACCCGACTGCACTTTAAACGACAACGCCCAAGCTTCATCCTTTGTCCATTGCACGTAAATATAGGCTAAAATCGTCCACCACAGCGACGCATCCACAGAACAAACGCGACCAATGGCCCGTTGGCCATAATCAACTTTAATTTCTCCATTAATTTCAGTAAAACTGGTAGGAAAAATGCCTGTTGTGGGAAACTCATTACTTTGAAGTTCTAAACAAGTTTCCAAAAAATGTCGCACAATCTCTGACTTTCCTTCAAGCAGCAGATAGATCATGACAGGGACATTATCCCGAATAAAGACTTCTGTATAATTTAAATCAGGTTCAGGTTGAAGCGCGATCGCGGCGACGGCTCCCACAAATTGATCTTTAATTTTAACCAAAGCTCGATCATATAATAGAGATTTTGCGGTTTGAATAACTTGATTTTTTGGCTTTAACATTGTTATTAAAAAACTGCCTTGTAACTATTAAAAATTTACCTAAAAATCGGCAAAAATAACTTACTTAAAATTTTAACAAATTCTTTTATAATGACTTTAAAATCATCTTAAATAAAGATAAAAAATGAAGTTTTTAATTATCTCGGATTTAGATAATACTTGGGTTGGTAATGATGCGGCAACCATTCGACTCCAACAACGATTACAAGCTGAACGCGATCGCTTCTATCTAGTGTATGCGACGGGTCGGTCTTTTGCCTCCGTAGTCCAGTTGATGCGGGAGTTCTGGTCAACCACAGGGGAAAAGTTACTGACTCCTGATTGTTTCATTACGGGTGTTGGTAGCGAAATCTATTATCAGGGAATCTTAGACTACGATTGGGCAGAAAAAATTTCTCAAAACTGGAATCCAAAAGCCATTTTGCCTATTACCCAAGCCTATCCCCAATTATTGCCCCAACCTGAAAGTGAACTCAATCCTTGGAAAATTAGTTTTTGCCTATCTAGATCGGTTAATTCAGCGATTTTAGAAGATTTAAAACAGGATTTAAACCGTAACAATCTAGCCGCAAATGTCGTATTTAGTAGCGGTCGAGATGTGGATATTTTGCCCTCTGGCGTTGATAAAGGAACGGCTGCTCAGTATGTCCGTGAAAAATTCCAAGTTCCTTTGGATAAAACCTTAGTTTGTGGCGATTCGGGGAATGATTTAAGCTTGTATCAACATTCCACATTAGGAGTGATTGTCAATAATGCCCAACCTGAACTATTAGCCTGGTATCAAAATCAGTCTAATCCCCATCTTTATTACGCGCCCTCGTCCTACGCAGACGGTATTTTAGACGCGATCGTGCACTTTACTTTAATCCCCGACTAATTGCAGATTCTCATTGAAAAATTTACGATAAACCCCTTCGGTTACGAGAATCGCCGTTACTAAATTGGTAAAGGCAATCATAAATAAAATGAGAATTTGATAGGAAACCGCATTGAGGGGATCAATTCCTGCTAAGACTTGCCCTGTAAACATTCCTGGCAAACTGACAATGCCAACGACCATCATTTGATTAATGGTGGGAATTAGGCTGGCTCGAATGGACGTTTTTTGATAACTCGCGATCGCCTGTTTCGGATTGGCTCCCAAACAAAGATGGGTTTCGACTTCCCGTTGATTTTGTTGGATTAAGCTAACTAAGCGTTCCCCTGCTAAAGACGCGCCATTGAGGGCATTACCCAGCACCATTCCTGTTAAGGGAATCAAATATTGGGGAGAATACCAATTGGGGGGCTGAATAATGATTAAAATGGCGTAACTCAAGGTTAAAGCCGTACTGACAAACAGCGATCCCCAGATCAACGGAAATAGTCCCTTAATGCGTTGGCTAATACGATTCTTGGCCGCGATCGCCGCAATAGTAAGCATAATTCCTAAAATCCCTAAAACCGCCAAGGGATGGTTAATCGCAAAAATTACCGCGATAAAGTAACCGACCACCAAGAGTTGTAACAGCGATCGCATAGCGGCAATAAACAGTTGACCCGATAGCCCCAAACCTTGCCAAAACGCCAACACCATCGCTAAAGCAATTAATCCCAACGTCCAACCTAGATCGATCCAATCCAGTTCAATCATCGATTGCTCCATAGAACCCCCCGTTCTGCCTTCCCATTTTGTCCAAAGTTTGCTTTGATTAAGTATAAATTTCTTATAGTTAAAGCGCGTGAAGAAGATCCCCCCTGTCGATCTGGCCCGTCAATATCAACAAATTGCTAAAGAAGCCGATACTGCGGTTTTAGAGGTTTTACGGTCTGGCTATTATATTGGTGGCCCCGTTGTCAGTGATTTTGAAAAAAGCTTTGCGACCTACGTGGGGACAAAAGACTGTATTGGTTGTAATTCAGGAACCGATGCCCTGTATTTAGCCCTGTTGGCCCTCGGCATTGGGGTAGGGGATGAAGTCATTACCCCATCATTCACCTTTTTTGCCACCGCCGAAGTCGTTTCCCTGACAGGAGCAACCCCCGTTTTTGTGGATGTTGATCCCCTGACCTTTAATATCGATCCCCAGAAAATCGAAGCCGCAATTACCCCGAAAACCAAGGCTATTATTCCCGTCCATCTGTTTGGCCAGCCCGTCGATATGACAACAGTAATGGCGATCGCCGAAAAGCACCATTTATTTGTGATCGAAGATTGCGCCCAAGCAACAGGAGCCAAATGGCAGGGTAAACAAGTAGGTAGCTGGGGACACCTTAACGCCTTTAGTTTCTTTCCCACTAAGAATTTAGGCGGTTGTGGGGATGGGGGAGCCGTTACGACCAATGATCCCGAACTAGCGGCCAAAATCCGAATGCTCAAGGAACATGGCAGCCGTCAACGTTATTATCACGAAGCCATTGGCATTAATAGCCGTTTAGATTCTCTCCAAGCCGCAATTTTACAAATCAAATTACGCTCCTTAGATGAATGGAATAAACAACGACGGGAAGCGGCTTCTCGCTATACCGAATTATTAGCCCCTATTCCAGGACTGATTTTACCTGTGGAAATTGTCGGGGGAGAACACGTTTGGAATCAGTACACCATTCGTATTCAAGGCAGTTCTAATGATTCTACGAGACGCGATCGCGTGCGAGAAAAATTACAAGAATTGGGCGTGATTTCGATGGTATATTACCCCATTCCTTTACATCTACAAGCCGTTTATCAGAATTTAGGATATACTCAAGGTTCGTTACCTCAAACTGAAGCGATCGCACTTGAAGTCCTATCCTTACCAATGTTTCCTGGAATTGCGATGGAAGAACAAGAACAAGTCGTTTATGCCCTCAAAGAAGCCATTTAGTGGATAGCGAATGATTAATTAAGCTTTAACTGTTAATTTTGGAACAATTAATTGATTCAGTCTCTCTATCTACTTATCACGGTTAATTAATAATTTTTCTTGCAATGAAAAATGAGTCATTGCCCAAAATCGAACTCCAAAATTTTGAACCAGAGTCATTTTTAATTTTGGTGGTTGACGATATTCCCACCAATTTGCAACTTGTTATGGGAATTTTGGAACAAGTTGGCTATGCCACCAGTTTTGCGACCAGTGGGAAGCAGGCGTTAGAACGATTAGAAACCATCCAACCAGATTTAATTTTATTAGATTTAATGATGCCCGAAATGAGTGGGATCGAAGTCTGCGAGATTTTAAAAGCAAATCCGAAGTACAGTGATATTCCCATTATTTTTTTAACGGCAAGCAATGAACGGGATCATCTCATTCAAGCTTTTGACAAAGGGGCTAGGGATTTTATTACTAAACCCTTTCATTCTTCAGAAATGTTAGTGCGGGTTAAAACCCATTTAGAATTAAAAAGAACCCAAGACGAATTAAAGAAAGCTTATGCAGCGTTAGAAGAATTAGTTATTACCGATCCGTTAACAGGTGTGGCAAATCGTCGGGCAATTTTATCGTTTGGAAACACAGAATTTGAACGGGCCAAGCGTTATCAGTCTTATTTTTCTTTGTTAATGATTGATTTAGATTATTTTAAAAAAATTAACGACACCTATGGCCATGCAACGGGAGATATTTACTTAAAATTAGTTGCTGAAAAGCTCAATAATGCACTACGAAAAGTGGATTGTTTTGGCCGCTTTGGTGGTGAAGAATTTATTGCGATTCTTCCTGAAACAAACCTTTCTGAAGCAATTGAAATAGCCGAGAGACTCCGCTTTACGATTAATAATTTAGCCTCTTATCTAGAAAATTTTTCCTGCGTTCTTTCCGTCAGTATTGGGGTTTCTGTTTCTTGCTCAACAGATAAAACGATAGAGGATATTTTGAGTAGAGCCGATCACGCTCTTTATGAAGCCAAAAAATCAGGACGTAATCGTGTGAGAAGTTTCCCTTAAGCGTAATCAGTTGCTGTTTCAGTTCACAGCGATCGCGTAAGATAAAGACGTTAGTTACTGACTCATCCTATGACTTTAATCCTCACCAATGATGATGGTATTGACGCGCCTGGAATTTTAGCGTTACGTCATGCGGTTCAAGATAAAGCAGTAATTGTTGCCCCCAAAGATCACTATTCAGGTTGTGGCCATCAAATCACTGCCCATCAACCGATTCATGTGGAAAAAAGATCAGACATTGAATTTGCCGTTGGTGGCACGCCCGCAGATTGCACTCGTTTAGGGATCACCCATCTTCACCCCGAAGCTGAATGGGTCTTATCGGGCATTAATGCAGGGGGAAATTTGGGCGTTGATGCCTACATTTCAGGAACCGTTGCCGCAGTTCGAGAAGCCGCTATTTTGGGCTTTAAAGGAATTGCTATTTCCCATTGGATTAAACGTCCCTTAGTTATCGATTGGGCGATTGCGAGTGCTTGGACGACTCAGGTTTTAGAACAGCTTTGGACATTACCCCTACCCCCCAAACATTTTTGGAACGTCAATTTACCGCACCTAGAACCCAATTCACCCATGCCCGAAATTGTTTTCTGTGAAGCCAGCAGTGATCCCTTGCCCGTTGCCTATCAATTAGACGGAGAGTTTTATTGCTATCACGGAGAATACGCCAAACGCGATCGCACCGCAGGAACCGATGTGGATGTCTGCTTTTCAGGAAAAATTGCTATTACTCAACTGCGAGTTTAATGCTTTTTGAGCGATCTCATAGCAAATTCTGAAAATAAGGGCTATATTATAATGTTTAAGACTTTATTTAAGCTCAAATGTGACCTTATATCCGAAAATAAAGCTGATAAGTCGTGTAAGTTAGATAGCGAAATAACTCCCTCTTGGAAAGAGATCTACGTTAATGGAAGCCTTTAGCCCAACCCCTCCTGATTGGATCAATGAAGCCGTTCATTCCTTTGATTTTCGTTGTCCCAAGTGTCGGGAAACGGCCCGCAAAGCAGAAAGGGTTTGGATTAATCGGCGATCGCCAGTAATGACTGAAGATTATCGGCGGAAATGGCAAGAATTTTATCAGTGTGAATGCGGTCAAAGTTGGTGGGGATGGAGCAGCGATCGCCCCCCCTCCGATTTAACCCGATCAATTGAGTAAGCATTCGATAACAAAACCAGATATTCTACTAAATAGCCACTTCCAGACATATCGATAACATGGAAATTTCCAAGATTCTTATTGCCAATCGTGGGGAAATCGCCCTGCGAATTTTGCATAGTTGTGAAGAATTAGGGATCGCAACGGTCGCCGTCCACTCCACCATTGATCGTCAAGCTCTCCATGTTCAATTGGCTAATGAAAGTGTCTGTATTGGCCCACCGCCTAGCAGCAAAAGTTATCTTAATATTCCCAATATCATTTCGGCCGCTTTAACCCGCAATGCCACTGCGATTCATCCGGGTTATGGATTTTTAGCTGAAAATGCTAAATTTGCCGAAATTTGCGCTGATCATAAAATTACCTTTATTGGCCCGACTCCCGAAGCCATTCGCGCAATGGGGGATAAATCCACCGCCAAGAAAACCATGCAAAAAGCAGGAGTTCCAACCGTTCCAGGTAGCCCAGGCTTAATTGAATCGGAACAAGAAGCGTTAAAAATTGCTGCTGATATCGGTTATCCCGTCATTATTAAGGCTACAGCAGGGGGCGGGGGTCGTGGAATGCGGCTAGTACGAGAAGAAAGCGAATTTCTTAGGATGTTCCAAGCTGCCCAAGGGGAAGCAGAAGCCGCGTTTGGGAATGGCGGCGTTTACTTAGAAAAATTCATTGAACGGCCTCGCCATATCGAATTTCAAGTTCTGGCGGATAGCTATGGCAACGTCATTCACTTAGGAGAACGGGATTGTTCGATCCAACGCCGACATCAGAAATTATTAGAAGAAGCCCCTAGTCCTTTTTTAAATCCCAAATTACGCCAAAAAATGGGCGATGCTGCTGTTAAAGCCGCTAAATCGATTAATTATGTCGGAGCAGGAACCGTTGAATTTTTGGTTGATGGGTCAGGGAATTTTTATTTCATGGAAATGAATACCCGTATCCAAGTCGAACATCCTGTTACTGAAATGATTACGGGCTTAGATCTGATTACTGAACAGATCCGCATTGCTCAAGGAGAAAAGTTAAGCCTGACTCAATCTCAAGTCAATCTCAATGGCCACGCGATCGAGTGCCGTATTAATGCCGAAGATCCCGATCAAAATTTTCGTCCCCATCCTGGTAGAATTAGTGGCTATCTGCCCCCTGGTGGGCCTGGTGTGAGAATTGATTCCCACGTTTATACTGATTATGAAATTCCGCCTTACTATGATTCTTTGATTGGTAAGCTGATCGTTTGGGGACCTAACCGCGCGATCGCCATTAATCGGATGAAACGTGCCCTTAAAGAATGTGCTATCACGGGTATTCCGACCACAATTGATTTTCATCAGAGAATTTTAGAAACTCCTGCCTTTTTAGAGGGCAATGTTTACACAAACTTTATCGAAGAACACTTAATGAAAAGTCAAAAATAAACGTCGGCAGAACGTCTTAGACTCTTTTTTGATGCTATTTTTCATTTTTGCATAATCAATCAACCCACTCTGTTGATAAATTGCTGTGTAAATTCCACAAACAGTAAATTTCTATATTTAATCGGGCAAGTTAAGTGAAGATTAACCTGCCATTACAGACTTCTCCTCTATTTCCTTTTTCTACTCATGCCTGATTCAGCTTCTTCCTTTGCCAGCTACTATCATGAGCGCACCAAATATCACCCCGAAACGATCGCCGCAAAAAATAAAGTTTTAGATTGGGGCAATCAACCCTCGGTTTTTAAAGAATATAAAATCGGGACAATTTACGACCTTCAACCCTATTTATCCCCGTCCCAAGGCCGTGACCCTGATACGGAAAGCTGGGAACGAATTTCTCGATTATTAGCCTGTAGTTACGGCTTAACCGCAAAAATTGCGACGATGGGTAATCCCATTTATCTAAGAACTGCCCCCTCAGCAGGGGGACTCTATCCCGCAGAGGTTTATTTAATTTCTAGAGGAACAAAACTTTTACCCGCAGGGTTATATAGCTATCAGCCCTTAACCCATACCCTAATTCATTTTTGGGTGAGTGAAGTTTGGACAAGATTAAAAGAAGCCTGTTTCGGGCATTGGGCCCTAAGACAGACCAGTTTAGCCTTAGTTACTACTGCAATTTTTTATCGTTCTGTGTGGCGATATGATGATCGCGCCTATCGGCGTATTTTTTTAGATACAGGGCATCTCCTTGGCAATATCGAGCTAGCAAGTGCTTTGTATGGTTATTTTCCCCATTTGATCGGGGGATTTCGGGATGCTGCGATGAATGAGTTGTTTTATTTAGACTCTCATCAAGAAAGTGTTGTCACCGCGATCGCCTTAACGGACTTACAAACCACAGCATTTCCACCGACCGAGAAGAAACAAACCGCCTTACCCTCTCCCGTCCATCGTAACGTTTCTCCCATTGCAGATGGAGACTTATTAGAAAAATTCCATCATGCGACTGAAATTCAGGATGTACCTACTGTTGATGAAGCTTTATTGTCAAACGACAATAGTTTAGGAGAAGATAAATATAATTTTCCATTTTGCTTAAAAATTTCTACAATATCGCCCCCTATTCATTGGGGTAAATACTTAGTAGATCTAGAAAAAACGATTCTTTGCCGACGCTCGACTCGTGCCTATACAGGAGAAAATTTAACCTTTGATGAATTAAAAGCGTTACTCAGCTTTACCTACCAACCCCAAGACTATGAATCCCAAAATTTACCCACTAACCCCGATTACTTTGACTTAAGTTTAATTCAAACTTTTGTTGCGGTTTCTGGTGTAACAGGCTTAGAAGAAGGGTGTTATTATTACGCGCCTAAAGCTCAAGAATTACGTCAAATTCGTTTCAAAAATTTCCGTAAAGAACTTCACTATTTGTGCTTAGGGCAGGATTTAGGACGAGATGCTAGCGTGGTTATTTTTCATACTGCCGATCTGGAGCAAGCTGTTCAAAAATACGGCGATCGCGCCTATCGTTATCTACATTTAGATGCAGGTCACCTAGGACAACGGTTAAATCTGGGGGCTATTCAACTGGGATTAGGGGTTAGTGGTATCGGCGGCTTTTTTGACGATCAAGTGAATGAAGTGCTTGGCATTCCCGAAGATGAAGCCGTATTGTATATAACAACCCTTGGCCGTCCCCGCCTTTCAAATTAAAATTTTTCAATCTAATCTTTTGAAATGCTTGCTCTATCGTGCTTTGCTGGAATTAGCTGCCCAAGCTATTAATGCTACCCCTATTCAAACGCCCTTGATCAGTGTTATACCAACTATAATATTATGCGCCTACCTGGTAGCTAGACTGCCTTGAATTTCACTTTTATAAAATATGTCAGATCCGCAACTTAACGGGGTTAACCTGAGCCGATATCCTCTTATTGAAAATCCTTTGATTCAGCAACAAGAGGCTTTTGAGGAAGAGGACGAACTTGATCTCCGACAACTATCAAAAATCATTCGCCGTCGAGGTTGGTTAATGGGTTTTGTCGGAGTCGGCGTAAGCTTATTGGTTGCCTATAAGTTAATGCAGAGTCCACCAATCTATAAAGAAAGTTTTCAATTGCAAATTCAACTACCAGGTGCTGAATCCGCGAATCCGTTAGCAACAGCCCAAAATTTACTTACGGGATCTAATTTAGGTCGTGATGTTTCATATTATGAAACTCAAATCGAACTTTTGCTTAGTAGCAAGCTCCTATCACCTATTGTTACTCAAGTTAACAAAGAATATTTAAAAAATTCAGTTAATAAAGCTTATTCTCAAGGCGATAATCCTCAAAAAGAATTCACTTTAGACCATTTATCAAAGCAATTAAAAATTAACCGAGCTAAAGAGACGCAAGTTTTAGAAATTAGTTTTCAAAATAAAGATCCTAAACTCGTTCGGTTCGTTCTCGAAAGATTATCTCAAGCTTATTTAAGCTATTCATTAGAGGAGCAAAAAACGAAATCTCGGCAACAGTTATCTTTTGTAGACAAGCAAATACCCCCTATTAAGCAAAGATTGGCCAGCTTACAACAAGAGATGCAGAAATTTCGACTTAAAACTAGTTTTATTGATCCTCAAGCTCAAGGCCAAGTAATTTCACAAAGTTTAATTGAATTGAATAAAGGTAAGCAGGAAAATGAAGCCGCCTTGAACCAAGCGATCGCCTCATACAATACTCTGCGTCAACAATTAGGGATTAATGCCAATCAAGCGATCGCCTTAAATGCGTTAACCGAATCCCCTCGTTATATGGGATTACTTAATCAGCTGCGAGAAATTGATAGTAAGTTAGCCTCTGCATCTACTCGTTTTACCGATGAAAATATTATTATTCAACAATTAAAGGCAGAGCGAGAAAATTTATTACCGTTACTTAGACAGGAAGCTTCTATTGCGTTAAAAGGATTACCCGTTAACGCGGACCAATTTAGCCGAGATTTTGTTTCGCCTAATAGTATTCGTTCAAACTTAGTTCAACAGCTTTTAGCTGCTAACAATCAACTGCGTCAAATGCAGGCTCGTCAACAGTCTCTCACAGTGACTGAACAGCAAATGCGTCAAGAAATACAAAAATTTGCCAATAGTGCAGGACGGTACGCGGAACTGACAGGAGAAATTGAAATTGCGTCTCAAAGCTTAAAATCTTTATTAGAAGCTCGGCAATTATTAGAGGTAGAAGCTGCCAAACAATTTATTCCTTGGAAACTCATTTCAGAAATCCGAACTCCCGAAAAACCAGAAAGTCAATTAATGCGGAGCCTTTTACTTGCCCTCTTAGCGGGTATTGTTTCTGGGGTAGCGGTAGGTTTGCTAGCAGAAAGTTTAGATAGAAGCGTCCATACTCCCGAAGAACTAACAGAAGAAACTGGCATTGCTGTTCTAGGGACTATCCCCTTTCAACCTAACTTGCCTCGTTTTCAAAGTCAAAAAGCGATACAAGGTGAACAACTTCCTTCTAATTGGACAGGCTTTTTAGAAGCTTTTTCTTTTTTGTATACGAATATCTTTTTTATTCGAGAAAGAAAGTCTTGTCGTTCCTTTGTAATAACATCTGCTATCCCAGGCGAGGGAAAATCAACGAATGCATTTTATTTAGCCCAATCTGCTGCAAATATGGGCCAAAAAGTTTTATTAATAGATGGAGACCGCTACTTTCCCCAGCAACAACGATGGTCTTTATTAGCTAAAGCCTTCGGTGGACATAACGCTATCAATCCAATAGAAATTAAAAATGATAAAAATCATGTGATTAACCCTACACAAATGGCTGAAAATTTGTATGTTATTCAAGCGGCTGGAAAATGGTTTAATCCATCTGAATTAGTTAATTCTAGAAGTTTGGCAAAATTTATTCAAAAATGGGAAACAGAGTTTGATTTAATCCTAGTGGACTCTCCGCCAATCTTAGGGTTATCGGATACTAAATTACTAGCAAATCAGACGGATGGTGTCTTACTTGTAGTGCGTTTAGATAAAACAGCCCGGGATTTGGTTAAGGAGGTTGTATTAGAAGCCAAACTCTCTAACATCCCAATCATCGGATTGGTCGCTAATGGGGCTAAGCACGCCAATCGGAAAGATTATTACTATTACAATTACTACCGAAAAGCTCAAGCAGCTCAAAGTCGCTCTTAGATTTAGCATGGGCTTTCAACTATCAATTCAGCGATAATTATAGGGCTTGTATTTAGTAATAGAGTTTAGCGGATAATGGCAAAAACGGAAGTATAGCCATGAAGAAACGTTCTTTGACCAATCGGCCCTATTTCACCACTACAGAAAAAACCCGCTAAGGGAATGTTGTTGATGTATCCTCTAAATAATTCCGAGTCGAAATTAGGAACATCATATAAAAATTTTCCTCTTCCTAAACACGAAAATAAAATAGCGGCTTGAGTTGGGTTTCCGTTGAGAGTAGTTTGGTAATTTTTGACTAAATAATTTAATTCTTCGGCTGAAGTTTGAGCATCTCGCAGATGAAATTGAATTCTTTGTCCTGGCCGAACGCGATCGCCGATGGCAATAGCACCGTGTCTGGGGTCAACGCCTAACAGATTGCGGATCAAAAAATCCCCCGATTGTAGCATTAATTTAAACTCATCGCCGACAATTCCGACAAAAAGCGATGTTTGAGCGAGTTCTTTATCTTTATCATTTAAAGTCTGAATTAAATCTCTTAATTCCTCTAAGGGCGGACGAGGTTCTAAATCACCCGTTTTTTCATCTGGCACCAAAATTTCCGTAATAATATTGCGTTCCCCTTGACTGACTTGATAGGGCTGACCAATGGGGCGGCAACCTTGAGCCACGATCGCGTCAATTTGAATTTTGCCACTGAGCGCGACTCCAATCGTTCCTTGACCATAGAGAAAAGCCGTTGATTGATTGTGATCATAGAAAAACAAATTTCCCTGATTGGCCATTCCACTCCCACTGGCTAAACCACCAACTTTAACGGATTGGGGATAGGCAAAATCTAAGCCTGCAAGTAAATCATTAATTCCTGCCGCCATTGGGTCGGATAAAAGAATAAATTGAGGATTTTTTTCAGGCCCAACCCCTACTAAGTCGATCCAATCCTGAGGCGGGCTATCTAAATCGGGTAAGCGATCGCTGTCTAAACGAAAGGCTTTAATCTCCACATCTGGTAAATGTGCTACGGTTAAACTCAAGGCTGGCATCCCCTCAATTTCTGCGACCTCATAGACTTGTTTCATGCCAATAATGCCACCACCACCACAACCAATCAAGATAGGCATCGGTAATTTTTCTAATAGCAATGGGACTAAACGGGAATAATCACTGGCAAAGGCTGAGGAAAGAAAGACAATACCGAGATCAGGTTCACCCTGAAAAGATGTTTGGATTTGACCGACAACCTCAGCCACTGCCCCTTCTAAAGATGGACGAGTGGATAACGCATTAGCCCATTGCATTTGCTTAGTCATTAGTCTTCCTGATATTAAAAATCAAAAAATTAAAAGCCAGTCATTGAGTTTATCTTCCATTGTCTCTCATCACGCGATCGCTCGATAGCCTTCTTTCACTTCTCCTCTAAGAGTTTGCTATATTATAGAAAACCTACCTAAATTTAAGGAACTCAGCCCTGAAAGAAACAACCGCTAGAGTAATTATTAACATGATAAAATAACCCTTTTTATCTCCTTAACCAAACGCTTGCGGCTTTTAACAATAGGATTAAAACAATTGGTTCCTTTTTCTCAAACTCGTCTTTTCCCGCTACAATTGGCCACGAAAGGATCAAATTCGTTAGAATAAACTCGCTTTCTGCTATTTATAAATTTCAGACAGTTAACAAACTATGAGCAATATTCAAGAAAAAATCGAACAAGAACTTGCCCAGGCGAGAGAACTCTGTAACGTTGAAGGGGCAACCTCGGCTGAATGTGCTGCTGCTTGGGATGCGGTGGAAGAACTGCAAGCTGAAGCAGCTCACCAACGCCAAAATCATCCCGAACCCACCTCTTTTGAAAAATATTGCGACGAAAACCCCGATGCTGCTGAATGCCGTATCTACGATGACTAAGCCTCAGCTTGATATCACTTCATTTTTTTAACGTTAAATTCCTTAAAAATTAGCGAGAATTCTTGTTTAGGATTTTCGCTTTTTTGATCGTTAAGTTCTCAATCCGCCGATATGGTACACTTTTCAAGGTTGATGGTTAAAAACTATAACAATAAGCTTTTTTAATAAATTGCTATTCCTAAAATCAACTCTAAAAATATTTTTTGCTGATTTGTTGACCAGATCAATTTTCTATTTATAACCCATTGAGACGATGGAACAAGCTTGGTTTCGCCCGTTAGTTTGGCTAGATTATCGATTAGCCGTTATTTTTACTGTTATTATTCCCGGCATTTTATTAGTTTGGTCACTGCTCAAGAAATCAGAAGCCATTCAACGATTGCTGATTATTTATTGGCGCGTCGCGAGCCTCCTAATGATCACCATGTATTTGATGATTCCGGGTTGGGCGATCGCGTATTTGACAGGAATTTCAGCACGAATCTTGATTCCGCTTTCTCTCTGGTTCTGGGTTGATCTCAACGATGAAATCAAAGATTTACCCGAAAGTTCGTTAAAGTTAGTCACTACTTCTTGGCGTTGGGCAGTGACTATCTATTGCAGTTTAGGAGTAATGGCTTTTATTCCTTTTTTGTCCTGTGCCTTTTCTCCTAATGCCGTAGAAGGGTCATTTTGTCAGGTTTGGTTACAGGCTCCTTGGCGGTATAAAGAAGTCATTCATCCCAATGCAACACCAGGATTTTTAGGTTTTTTAGGCATGGTGGGACTGATTTGTTATGGCCTTTATTTCGGTTATTTTTTAATTATTCGTTTGGCTAAACAAGGACGCTCCGCCTTAGAACAATGAATCAGTCATTACTGCCCATTACTCGGCTAGAGCAATATAGTTTACGTCATCCTCAAGAAATTCTGCTTTTAACGGTTCAAAACGGCGATGAAGCAGATGAAATTTTGATTTTTAAGGGATTTTCTAGTTCTTTAATGAATCCAACTATCAGCGATCCTGATATTCCTCTTTTGCCCGCAACCGCAAAAATTATCAGCATTGATCGTCTAGCTAGTCCCTATGATCCCAATGTTCCTCAATATTTAGAACAAGGGTTAAGCTGGACAGAGATGGAAAATCGTTTAGCGCAATTGAATTTGTAAATAGATTGCTCGGCGATCGCCGCCTAATGCATTTGTGGATCAGTATTTGTCTAATCGCTGAAATCATAAGACACGTAAAAATTTTAACATTAATTTAAATTCAAAATAGGGATTACCGATCCCAGATTAAACTGATATTTTTCGAGACAACTAGCGGTTAAATAACCATTATTCAAGATTCTCTAGAAAGCCATTTCACAAGAATTATTCTCATTAACCGTATTTTTATTGGCTGATATGTACCGAAAACAACAGCGAAAAAAGAACGCTGTGTTAGAATCAGCAATACATAGGGCAAGCTGAGGTGATGGAAGGTTATGTTTGAACGCTTTACTGAAAAAGCTATAAAAGTAATCATGCTCGCTCAAGAGGAAGCCCGTCGCCTCGGACACAACTTCGTCGGGACGGAACAAATTCTCTTGGGCTTGATTGGTGAAGGTACTGGTGTCGCGGCCAAAGTCCTAAAATCGATGGGGGTTAATCTCAAAGATGCCCGTATCGAAGTGGAAAAAATTATTGGGCGCGGTTCAGGTTTTGTGGCGGTGGAAATTCCATTCACCCCAAGAGCGAAAAGAGTCCTTGAACTCTCGTTAGAAGAAGCTCGTCAACTCGGCCATAATTACATCGGGACTGAACATCTTCTTTTAGGATTAATCCGTGAAGGAGAAGGGGTTGCCGCTAGAGTTTTAGAAAACTTAGGCGTTGACCTGTCGAAAGTTCGGACTCAAGTAATTCGGATGCTCGGTGAAACGGCTGAAGTTGCTGCGGGCGGTGGTAGTTCTGGACGAACCAAAACACCGACATTAGACGAATTTGGCTCTAATTTAACGCAATTAGCGGCTGATGGAAAACTAGACCCGGTTGTTGGCCGCCAAAAAGAAATTGAACGAGTTATCCAAATTTTGGGTCGTCGGACTAAAAATAATCCCGTTTTAATCGGCGAACCTGGGGTTGGTAAAACTGCGATCGCGGAAGGATTAGCCCAACGCATTGCCAATAAAGATATTCCTGATATTTTAGAAGAAAAGCGAGTTGTCACCTTAGATATTGGTCTGCTCGTTGCTGGTACAAAATATCGCGGGGAATTTGAAGAACGTCTCAAAAAAATCATGGATGAAATCCGTCAGGCGGGAAATGTCATCTTAGTGATTGACGAGGTTCATACTCTTATTGGGGCAGGTGCGGCTGAAGGCGCGATCGATGCAGCCAATATTCTCAAACCAGCCTTAGCACGGGGAGAATTGCAGTGCATTGGGGCGACGACCCTAGATGAGTACCGTAAACACATTGAACGGGATGCCGCGCTAGAACGACGTTTCCAACCCGTTATGGTGGGTGAGCCGTCTGTCGATGAAACTATCGAAATCCTCTACGGTTTACGCGAACGTTACGAACAGCACCATAAACTGAAAATTTTAGATGAAGCCTTAGTCGCTGCGGCTAAACTGGCTGATCGTTACATTTCCGACCGCTTTTTACCTGATAAAGCCATTGACTTAATCGATGAAGCGGGATCACGGGTTCGCTTAATTAATTCCCAATTGCCCCCTGCGGCCAAAGAATTAGATAAGGAACTCCGTCAAATCCTCAAACAAAAGGATGATGCAGTTCGTAGCCAAAAATTCGATGAAGCAGGTCAACTCCGTGATCGCGAAATGGAAATTAAGCAACAAATTCGTGAAATTGCTTCGAGTAAGAAGAAAAGCGAAGGAGACAGTGACGAGCCTCAAGTAACCTCCGAGGAAATCGCCCACATTGTTGCTTCTTGGACAGGGGTTCCCGTGAATAAGTTGACGGAATCCGAGTCCGAAAAACTGATGCACATGGAAGATACCCTACATCAACGCTTGATCGGCCAAGAAGATGCCGTCAAAGCAGTATCTCGTGCAATCCGTCGAGCAAGGGTTGGCTTGAAAAATCCCAATCGTCCTATCGCCAGCTTTATCTTCTCTGGGCCGACAGGGGTTGGTAAAACTGAGTTAACCAAAGCCTTAGCCGCTTACTTCTTCGGTTCTGAAGAAGCCATGATCCGCTTGGATATGTCCGAATTTATGGAACGTCACACCGTTTCTAAATTAATCGGTTCTCCTCCGGGCTATGTCGGTTATAACGAAGGCGGTCAGTTAACCGAAGCAGTGCGTCGTCGTCCTTACACGGTTGTTCTCTTTGATGAGATAGAAAAAGCGCACCCCGATGTCTTCAATATGTTATTGCAGATTTTGGAAGATGGTCGCTTAACCGATGCCAAAGGTCGTACCGTTGACTTCAAAAACACCCTCTTGATCATGACCTCCAACATTGGTTCTAAGGTCATTGAAAAAGGTGGTGGTGGACTCGGTTTCGAGTTTGCTAACGATCAAGCGGAAGCCCAATACAACCGCATTCGCTCTTTGGTGAACGAAGAATTAAAACAATACTTCCGTCCTGAGTTCCTTAACCGACTCGATGAAATTATTGTCTTCCGTCAACTCAATCGCGAAGAAGTCACCGAAATTGCGGAAATCCTACTCAAAGAAGTCTTTACTCGGTTGGTCGAGAAAAATATCACCCTCGAAGTTACGCCGAAGTTTAAAGAACGTCTCGTTGAAGAAGGTTACAATCCCTCCTATGGTGCCCGTCCCTTACGTCGAGCCATTATGCGCTTGCTAGAGGATGTTCTCGCCGAAGAAATTCTCTCAGGTCGTTTACGGGAAGGCGTAACCGCTACGGTTGATATTAACGATGAAGGCAAAGTCGTCGTTACCCAATCAGAACAACGGGAATTACTAGCCCAAGGCGTTGAATAAACTTAGCTGGTAATTAATTAAAAAATGGGTAGGAGATTAAAGATCTTCTACCTTTTTTAGTGAAATTGAAAATAATTAAGTTAAGAATGCACATTATTTCTCGCAAAATACTGCATCAATTTTGTGAAAAACATCCTGACAGTGAAACAGCCTTAACCAGATGGTATAAATTAATCAAATTATCCAATTTTAAAACTTTTGAAGAACTGCGCTCTGTTTTTCCGAGTGCGGATCTTGTCAATGAGTTAATTGTGTTTAATATTGGAGGAAATAAATATCGATTAATTGCGTCAATCCACTTTAACCGTCAAAAAGTTTATATTCGTAATATCTTGACTCATTCAGAATACGATAGGGGCACATGGAAAATATAACGACTCTGCCGCCTGATATTGATACTCGCTGGGACGGAATTGCATCTTTACTGCTAATTCGTAATGAAGAAGAGTATGACCGAGCTATTCAAAGATTAAATACATTAATTGATGAAGTGGGTACTGATGAACAGCATCCGCTTTATGACTTACTAGATACCTTGGGAACATTAATAGAAGCCTACGAAAGCGAGCATTACACTATGTTGGATTGTTCAGGGAGTGATATTTTGGCATATTTAATTGAAGAACATGGACTAAAGTTATCAGATTTGCCAGAAATCGGTAATCCTGAAACAATACAAGCAATTTTAAATAAAAAGCAAGCATTAGCACTATCTCAAGTTCAACAACTTGCTCAACGATTCAATGTAAAACCTCAAGTATTTTTTTAGGCATCAATAATTGAAATTTTAGTTTGAGGCGCGTAAAGATTGAATCGTTTGCGTCAGAATGGCGATCGCCTGATCAATTTCTTCCTCCGTAGTAAAACGACCTAACCCGAAGCGTAAAGAAGCCTGAGCTAACTTTTTAGAACGACCTAATGCAGTTAAAACATGGGAAGGATTGGCAGAAGTCGCCGAACAAGCGGAACCAGAAGATAGGGCAATATGGGGTTGTAATGCGAGTAATAAACTGGTGCCTTTGACCCCTTCTACGCTGATATTTAAATTGCCTGGTAAGCGATCGCGCTCATGCCCATTCAAATAAATTCCCCCTAAAGCTTTTAACCCGTTCCAGAGTTTATCCCGTAGTGTTTTTAATCGTTGCGCTTCTGTTTCGAGTTCATCTAAAGCTAATGTAAGTGCTGATGCAAAACCGACAATTTGGGGCGTATAAAGCGTTCCTGCCCGTAATCCCTGCTCCTGTCCTCCGCCTTGCATTTGGGAGGCTATATTGACTTTTGGATTGCGCCGACGCACGTATAATGCCCCAATTCCCTTTGGCCCATAGATTTTGTGAGCCGTCAGAGACATGAGATCAATTTGCATCGTTTCCACATTTAAAGGAATTTTCGCGATCGCCTGGGCTGCATCAGTATGAAAGAGAACCTGATGGCGACGACAGATTTCTCCAATCGCGGTTAAGGGTTGTAAAATGCCAATTTCGTTATTTGCCGCCATCACAGAGACCAAAATGGTATCAGGACGAATGGCCGTTTCTAATTCCTGTAAATCAATTAGTCCCTCTGCATTAACCGATAAATAAGTAATTTCAAAGCCCAAGGTTTCTAAATAACGACAGGGATCAAGTACGGCTCGGTGTTCTGTTTGGACGGTAATTAAATGTTTGCCTTGGTGAAAATAGGCTTCAGCGACTCCTTTAATGGCTAAATTATTGGCTTCCGTTGCCCCACTGGTAAAAATAATTTCTTCTGTCTGGGCATGAATACTCTCGGCAATTACTGTGCGGGCGTGTTTAATGGCAGATTCTGCTTCCCAACCGTAACGATGTTGGCTCGAAGCATTACCAAAATATTCGGTAAAATAGGGGGTCATTGCCGCTAAAACCCGTTTATCCAGTGGCGTAGTTGCCTGATAATCTAAATAAATCGGGCGTTGCATGGTTTTTCTAGCTCAGACCTATAAAGTTTTAATCTAAAATTATACAATACAAATTTATTTTAGTACAAGTGTCCTCAAAGGTTATGCTTTGCTTTAAGATGAATAAAATACGGAGTCGTTCACCGAAAGGAGTATCTCTTTGATGGAATCCCTCACCCAGGCACAACAGGAACTTTATGATTGGTTAGTCGAATATATTCAAACGACCCAACATGCTCCCTCTATTCGTCAGATGATGCGGGCCATGAATCTGCGATCGCCTGCTCCCATCCAAAGCCGTTTAGAGAGGTTACGCAGTAAAGGTTATATCGACTGGACAGAGGGAAAAGCCAGAACCATCCGTATCTTGCACCATAAACCCCAAGGAATCTCCGTTTTAGGAGAAATCGCCGCAGGGGGATTAGTAGAACCCTGTACCGATAATGAAGAAAAGCTGGATTTGGGGAGCCTGTTCAAACAAAGTAATTGTTACGCCCTGCGAGTGGTGGGAGATAGCATGATTGAAGATCTGATTGCCGAAGGGGATATGGTGATCATGCGGACAGTTTCCCCTGATGAAGTTCCCCCCAATGGCGAAATCGTTGCCGCACGGGTGGAAGGTTATGGAACCACCTTAAAACGGTTTTATCAAGAAAATGACAAGGTGCTGCTCAAACCTGCCAATGCCAAATATCAACCCATTGAGGTGATGGGGCATCAGGTGGAAATTCAAGGCGTTTTAGTGGGTGTTTGGCGTAGTTATTCGTAATCGCTTAATACAACTCGTATTTCAAAAGCGTACAAGGAATTGAGCCATTAAAAACGGGAAACCGTCGAGAAGCTTTTAGTCCAACCCGTTTGGCTAATTCTTTATTACCCGTTAACACATAAGCCGTCCAGCCCTTAAAACGCTGTTTAAAAATATCGCCCAATAATTTATACAATGCTCCTAATTCCTGCTCTTCTCCGATACGGACACCATAGGGCGGATTACAAATAATAATGCCCTGATCCGCAGGTGCTTCGACTTCAGACAGTTGTTTATGTTGAAAATACAAATGCTGTTCTAATCCACTGGCTTTAGCATTAGCTCTAGCTTGACTGATAATCGTTTCATCTCCATCACTTCCCCAAACCAGAGACGGCAATTCGGGTAAGACGGCCTGTTCTGCTTCGGTTTGCAATTGTTCCCACAAAGTTGGGTTAAAGTCTGGCCAATTTTGAAAAGCGAAGGAATTATATAACCCAGGAGCCATGTTGAGAGCGATTAAGGCGGCTTCAATCGGTAAGGTTCCTGAACCACAGAGCGGATCTAAAAACGGTAAGTCTGGTGTCCATTCGGCGATCGCGAGTAAAGCGGCCGCTAAGGTTTCTTTCAACGGAGCTAAACCCATTGCAGGACGATAACCCCGACGATGGAGACTAAAACCCGAACTATCGAGACTAATTACACAACTATCTTGATAAATATGGATATTAACAACAATATCAGGATTTTTTGTGTCAATATCAGAGCGTTTCCCCGTTTGACTCCGTTGCTGATCGACAATGGCATTTTTAACTTGCAATGCGGTGAAATGACTATGATTCAGTTGACGGTTGCCCCCCGTGCAATTAACGGCAAAGGCTTGATCAAGCTGGATGTAATCTAACCAATTAATACTTTGCACACCTTTATACAATTGTTCCGCATCACGGCTTTTGATGGTTGCCAGGGGAACTAAAACCCGAAAAATGATTCTTGACCACAAATTGATGCGATAAAGGGTTTCTTGGGTTCCTTGAAAGGAAACACCCGTAAATTCAGTTTTCGCATTAATCGCACCAAGACGAGTTAATTCTTGAGCCGCTAAGTCTTCTAATCCTCTGGCTACCGTTGCAAAGTAATTTTGATAAATGTTCATGAATTCGTTGCAATTAATTGATTTAATAAAGTTCTTATAAAAAATTTTCAAATATATTTAAAAAAGTTGTAGTCGAACAAAAAAAGTTTTTGGGCATTTTTTTTACAAGAGAAAACTTTTCAAAGACTTCTAAAGTTCATGCCAAAAGATGACACTTATTGAGAATATCACCTGTTTTAAACATGATATTTTTCCTAGATAATCGACTTTTAGCGTCTTTGCTCTAGATTAATAAAGGCAATTTTGTTAATTAATTTAACGCTTTTTATTAATTTCTGTCTCTAAGATAGCTTCTGCAATTTTGTGACAATCATTTAAGTAGATATTACCAACTGTCGTGGTGAGAGTAAAAGAAACAGATGAAGCGAGCAACTGCCCTACAATTGGAACATATTTAGAGAATTGTTTAACTACTACTTTCCCAGCGTACTTATTTAGTAAAAAAAGCACACCATCTTTGGCTGCATATTGAATTACATTTTTGACCAGTGGAGCTACAGCAGGAACGGCTACTTGTATGGCTGTTAACCTTGTGTCTGTTAGTCCATAGTACAATCTAAGTTTTGTAAACAAACTCACTACAATCCCTAGATCTACTGCTATGTCTACCCCTGGAATCGGATTCAAGCCATTCGCAGCAGAAGCACCAGCAGCTAATGAAACAAATTTATTACATGCTCTTTTTTTTTCATCTAGAAACTTAGTTGAGTAAGCTTTAGCTGATTTTGCCCACATTTCTTGTTTTGCAGAATTAATGTCACCTAATAATTCATAAATTCCCTCTGTTAATGCTCCTAGACCTTCTTTATCTTTACAACTCGTGAAATAAATGGATTCCTTAATTCCCACTTGTTTTTCAACATTAGCAACTATATGACCTTTGAGTTCATCTACTGTACAATCGTCTTGCCAGAGCCGATCTGCTTGATTACAAATGAATAGACAAGATTTTCCTAGTTCCTTAAGCCTTTTGAAGAAATCTATATCATCTTCTTTGAGCCTTGCACCAGAAAAGACACACAAGAAAAAATCAAATTTCAATATATCAAATTTTTCAAAATATGTATTTGCTGGAAACATTTTTGTTCCATACCCAGGTAGATCAACCAAATATAATCCACTCCATTGATATGAACTCTCTTCCTGAGTAATGTCATTTCTTGCTCCTACTTTTGCGACATTTTCACCAACAAGGCAGTTTATTAATGATGATTTTCCAGCACCAGGTTGACCAAAAAGAGCAACTGAAACTTGGATGTTTTTCATCTCTTCGTACTGCGTTGTTATCCACTCTACTCCATCATAAATAGACATAATCTATAGTTGTTAAGATGTCTTTAATCTTGCCAAAAACACACAAGAATCTATTGTAGCAAAAAAAGAGAGCAATCATATAACGAAAGAGAAAAGGGGTAGTTATCTTAAAGCAAAGCCTCAATAATATGAGAAAGTTGCCATTATTAGGTGAGAGTATTTTGCTAATCAAGATACTGATTCGGCATAAATTTTTGTATTGGATTTCGCTTTACTTCACCCAAGCCAATATTTGTTTTCCTTTTTCGCCAACTCTGTTAAATCCCTAAACTCTATTTATAATCGATATTACGACTACGAATCCATGATCCTATGATAAGCATTTCTCTCGAAGAAGCCCAAGAAAAACTTTCTGAACTGATTCACAACTTGAAACCAGGCGAAGAATTATTAATTACAGAAAATAGTCAACGAGTCGCCAAACTAATCGGAGAAGTTTATCCTCAAAATCTTCCTCGTAAAAAGGGAAGTGCCAAAGGGAAGCTCATCATTCACTCTGACGACGATGAACATTTGGAATATTTTAATGAGTATGTGCCCTCATAATTTTGCTCGATACCCATGCCTTTCTATGGTTTATTCTTGATGATCCTAGATTGAGTGTCCAGGCAGATAACTTCATTAGCAATCCAACGAACGCGATCGCTTTTTCGATACTTTACTCGTTCTAATTTTTTTAAATTTTAGAAACAGTGAACAGCAACCCTATGTATCTTAGCTATAATTGATCCGTTAAGTTACGGTAAAACTCCCATGACGACAACCATTAACTTTGAGCAACTTTGTGAACAGGCGATCGCGACTCGACAACCTGTAGAAATACAACAGGAAGGACGCGAAAGTGTTTCTCTGATCCCTACCGCCGAACTTAATAGCCTCCTAGAAACCGCCTATTTGTTTAGTTCCCAAGAAAACGCTGATCGCCTTCTCGATGCCCTTAAACGCGCCAAAGCCAGAAGCAATCAACCCAAAACCTTAGAAACCCTACACCAGGAGCTAGGACTTGACGAAACCGAAAAAATCCCCGCCTAAACCAGAACGTGAACTGGTCTTTGATGCAAATTTTTTAGAAGATCTTCAATACTGGGTAGAAACTGATAGAAAAATTGCCCTACGATTACTGACCTTAGTGAAAGAAATTCGACGAAATCCTTTTGAAGGAATCGGTAAACCTGAACCCTTAAAATATCGAGATGCGAATGTCTGGTCACGTCGTCTAACCGAGGCGGATCGAGTTGTCTATGTTGTTAGTCATGATCGTATTGAATTCTTACAAGGCCGTTTTCACTACAATCCTTGAAACCATTTTTTTAGAACGCAATCAGCGATCCGCACCTTATCAGTTGAGAAGGTTTTACTCAATTTCGTTATAAAACTGAACAAAGCGTTTGCTTCAAATAAAAGTCAGACTTATTAGCTAAAAATTTATTTCCCTTTTTTAGCTTTTTGTTTTTCCTTTTCTTTCTGTTTTTTTGCTGCTGCTTTAGCCGCTTTTTCTGCTGCAATTCGGGCCTGTTCCGCTTTTTGTTTTTCTTCCTCTAATTTATCTAAATAATAATGATAATCGCCTTGATATAAAATCAACTCCCCGTCTCGAATTTCTACAATTTTATTAGCAACTTGGGAAATAAAATAACGGTCGTGAGAAACAATTAATACCGTTCCATCATAATTTTGTAACGCTTCTTCCAACATTTCTTTTGCAGGAATATCGAGGTGATTAGTTGGCTCATCGAGAATTAGTAAATTAGCAGGTTGGAGTAACATTTTTGCCAAGGCTAATCGGGCCTTTTCACCACCGCTTAGGGATTCAACTTTTTTAAAAACCGTTTCTCCGCTAAATAGAAAACGTCCTAATAGGGTTCGGACTTCTTCGTTTTTCCAATCGGGTACTTCGTCGTGAATGGTATCGATAACCGTTTTATTTAAATCTAATGCCTCGGCTTGATTTTGCTCAAAATAGCCAGGAATTACATTGTGTTTACCAATTTCTGCAACGCCATCCGTCGGTTGTTCATAACCCATAATTAGGCGTAATAAGGTTGATTTACCTGCACCATTGGGCCCTAAAAAAGCTATGCGATCGCCGCGTTCTACTTCTAAATTGGCATCAAGGAAAAGGATTTTATCATCGTAGGTATGGACGAGATTTTTAATATTCACCACTTCCCGACCACTACGAGGAGATGGCGGAAAACGAAAATGGAGCGTTCGGACAGAGCCAACGGGAGCTTCGATGCGTTCAATTTTATCTAACTGTTTTTCTCGGCTTTTCGCTTGGGTACTGCGGGTGGCACTAGCGCGAAATCGATCCACAAAGGCTTGTTGTTTCTCTAATTCCTTTTGTTGGCGTTCATAGGCACTCAATTGCGCGTCTTGTAATTCCTGTTTCTGTTGCAAATAAGCTGAATAATTGCCTAAATAAGTCGTAGAAACACCCCGTTCGGTTTCAACAATTTGGGTACAAAGTCGGTCTAAAAATTCTCGGTCATGGGAGACAATAACAATCGGCGTATTTAAGCCTTTAAGATATTTTTCAAGCCATTCAATCGTTTCTAAATCGAGATGGTTTGTCGGTTCGTCCAAGAGCAAAATATCAGGTTTTTGGAGCAAAATTTTCCCTAAACTCATCCGCATCTGCCAGCCACCACTAAAGGCACTCACTAAGCGATCGCCGTCTTCTTGTTCAAAACCTAACTCAGGCAAAATCTTTTCAATACGGCTATCCAGGCTATAACCATCCAAGGCTTCAAATTTGCGCTGTAGAGAATCGAGTTTATGAATTAATTTGTCTAACTCATCGGGTTCAGCCGCTTCCATTTGGTGATGGATTTGGGTTAATTGATTATGAATATCATTGGCTTCTCCAAATACCGTCCAAAATTCCTCCTTAACGGTACGGCTGGGATCGACTTCAAATTCTTGGGTGAGATAACCGATATGTAAACTAGCAGGCCGAATGATTTCCCCAGCCGTCGGTTCAATGTCTCCCATGATGATTTTTAGCTGCGTGGACTTACCTGCTCCGTTTACGCCCACTAACCCAATGCGATCGCCGACTTTCACTTCCCAGGTTACATCCTTCAAGACTTCGCCCGTCGGGTAAATTTTACAAATATGTTCCAGTCGCAGCATTCTAGTCTCTCCAGGGTTGGCAATATTCAAAGGTTAGTCAAAGCGGAATTTTGGTTAACCCGTTGCTATCATAGCAAAAGCCTTGATCCCTCATTAAAACTAGGTTTTATGAACTAAATCCCGTAAACTGAAATATAATTGTTTGCTGGTTAAGGAGTGACGAAAATATTATGAATAAATTCCGCCTATTTTTACGCAATTCTCATTTAATAAGCCTATTTACTGTAGCTTTGACATTCGCCAGTGCTCTCCCTACTTGGACGGTTAATGCCCAACCTCCCCTAGCCAACACGGAAATTGCCCAAGCACTTACAGATAGTCAAACCCAAAATCTTCAAAAACAAGCTGAAACTCTGATTGGATTATTAGGTAAAAAAGATTACAAACAAGTTAGAGAGCTTTTAAGCCCAGAACTTCAACAATTTTGGACAATTGAACAAATCCAATCTATTTGGGAAAGAGAACTCATTGGTAAATTTGGCCCTTTTCAAAAAGTTGTAAGTTCCCATGTCATTGATGTGATTAATGCGGATGTAGTTAGGGTAACAGTTCAGTTTGCCAAAAAGACTGAGGATATTTTGGTGACTTATGATAAACAACAGCGATTAATTGGTTTAGATTGGCCATCCAGTAAAAATATTGAGCAACTAGCTACCAGGTTTGTTAATTCTCTTGTGATCAAAGATTATGCCCGTGCCAGGGGAGATCTGAGTCCTCTTCTCAAAGCGGAATTTTTCCCAGATAGGATTCAACGTCGTTGGGAAACGTTACTACGCAGAACAGGCCCCTTCCAAAGAATTGTGAAAATTACGAATAAACCCTCAACCACGGCGAACGTTCCTGATGTTGTGATTGTTAAAATCCAATTTGAAAATCTCACTGATGATTTCTTTATTTTCTTTAATAAGGAAAAACAAATTGTAAATGTAGATTTTCCCCAGTAATCTCCCGATTAATTTACATAAATTAAACTTTTTAGCAGGAATACCTGCTTTTTTGTTTTCTATAAGAAAAATGACCCTTCCTTTTGATAGAAATATATATAAAATTTTGCTGTTTGAATCTGAAGCAGAATACGAGTAAGCCTTAAGTCTGGCAGAAAAATTAACCTTTAAAAAAGATCGTCTTCCTGAAGAAACGGCGTTGTATTTGCTCTTAGTAACCCTAATTGAGGCTTACGAAGCCGAACATTATCCAATAGAATCTTCTAGTCCCCATGAAATTCTGCAACATTTAATGGCATCTAGCGGAACTCGTCAGGCGGATTTAGTCGGAGTCATTGGGTCTAGCGGAGTTGTTTCCGAAGTCGTCAATGGGAAACGCGCTATTAGCAAAGCTCAAGCCAAAGCCCTAGCAGACTACTTCAATCTTTCTCCTAGCCTATTTATTTAAAGACAGGCGATCATTTCATTAAAGATAAGTCTGAAGCTACCAAGCAAGCTTTAATCTCCTCAATCATATTTTCCCAATCTAAATCTAATAAAAAATTACACCTACTTTCATAAAATATCTATTCATTGATTTACTTGTTTAATTAAATTTCATCGTTAAATAAAATTTTCTAATTTTTATCTTTATGAAACAAGGCTTGAAAATTTCAGCATTTAAAGATATTTCAGCTTTTTTACTGTCCCAAATCCAACAGGAAGAGACGATTAATTTAGAAATTAAATATGTTAAAAATGCCGATGAAGCCCATGAGGATTTAAAAACGCATCAAGCAGATATTGTTTTAATGTCCTATGATGACACTTTGTCAATAGCATTGGAAGATCATTATTTAGATATTACGGCTTTTTTACCGATTCATGGAGGAATGTTAGATTTATGCGGTACTTTAAATTTAAAAACTGGCCAACAACGAATTGGAATTGATACGAATACAGGCTATGCAAGAGCGTTACGCTATTATCTCCACTATCAGTATCCTAATAATGAGGACTATCAACAATTCATCTGGATTCAGGCAGGCGCAACCAATATCCGTTATGAAAAGTTACGCGATCGCCAAATCGATGCAACCTTATTAAACCCGCCATTTTCCTATTTGCCAGATATTAATAAAATTGGCTCTTTAGTAACAGTGATAGGGAGCTATCAGGGCGTAGTAGCAAATTTAAATAAATCATGGCTGAATAATCAAATTCATCAACAATTAGTACAGCAATTTATTCAAAGTTATCAAAATATCATTAATAATATGCAACAAAACCCTGAGCTAACAATTCAGAAACTTACTGATTTTTATCAGCTTTCTCCCAAAGTTGCAACCAATATTTACCAGCGTCTTTGGCAATCAGATGGTTTAAATACAACGTTTAAATTTGATAATTCAGCTTTAGCAGGAACAGAGGCTATTTTTACTGAAGATACCAAAATCAATGTGCCTGCTATTCGTTCTTGGATTCTTAATTTGGGTTTGATTTAAAAATCTTCAGCGATTGCGGCTAACTAAGGAATTAATTTATCAAGGGAATAAGGACAGATTTTGGGTAAATCTAGATCATATTTCGCTAAAACAATGTCTACTGCATCTTGATAAATTTCTGGAAGCTCTATTTCTAGTTTAGGTTTCATTGAAGGGCTGAGTCGTCGTTTGAGATTTTTTTGAAAAGCAAGGATCTCAGATTTCCAGTGGCGATCGCATTCAGGATGATTGGCGTAATCTATTTTCAATCGATGTTCAATTTGTCTCATCAGCAGGCTAACAACGGCATTATAATCAATACGCCCCAAAGCTTCAATTTCCTCAATAATATTTTCCCAATCTAAGTCTTCTAAATTTTGATTTCGTAGGGCTTGGGCTTGTTCCATTGTCCATTGATAAAAATCTTTTTCATAAAGTTTATTAATCGTTATTTGAGCCATTGCTTAATTTCCCGTAAAAGTAAATGTTTATTTTAATTCTAATGAGTTGTGAATTTTTAATCTTCGAGATTGCCGCTCTCATATACCAGCTATTTAGAAAAATGCAAGCCTTGCCATCCCCATTGATCCCCCGCTTAGGATATCGTATAAACAGAACGCTTTACGAAACTTTACAAGCCCTGCTGGACAGAAACCATGCAATGTATTATCAATCGTCGGGCAGAATTTTCCGCCAGTCATCGTTACTGGTTGCCTGAACTGACTGAAGAGGAAAACCAAAAACAATTCGGTGCTTGTAGCCGCTTTCCTGGGCATGGTCATAACTATGTCCTGTTTGTGTCTCTCATCGGAGAACTCGATCGCTTTGGCATGGTAGAAAATCTCTCGACCGTGAAGCGGGTCATTAAACAAGAAGTGACAGGTCAACTCAACTATTCATTTTTGAATGACACTTGGCCAGAATTCCAGCAAACCTTACCGACGACTGAACATATTGCCAAAGCTATCTGGGAGCGGCTGAGTCCCCATTTACCGCTAGTAAAAATTCGTTTATTTGAACACCCCGAATTATGGGCTGATTATCAAGGAAATTCTATGGAAGCGACCCTAACCCTAAAAACCCACTTTAGCGCAGCTCATCGTTTAGCGTTACCTGAACTGAGCTTAGAAGACAATACGGAAATTTATGGCAAATGTGCCCGTGTGAATGGTCATGGTCATAATTACCATTTGGAAGTGTCAGTAACAGGGGAAATGGATGCGCGAACAGGGATGCTGGTTGATTTAGAAACTATTGAAAAAGTGATTGAAGATTACGTGGTTGAACCATTTGATCACACCTTTTTGAATAAAGATATTCCCTATTTTGCAAAGGTCGTACCGACGGCTGAAAATATTGCCTTTTATATTGCCCAACTGCTTCAGCAACCGATTCGTCAACTGGGAGTAGAACTCGATAAAGTGCTTTTGATTGAAAGTCCGAACAATTCGGTCGAAATTCCCTGCCGTCACGTAGATTTTTCTACCTTAAACGCTGTTCAACAGGAACCTGCCCTCGCTAGTGCCGTCTAAGTAGGCTCAGTAGATCGAAAACTAATTTTGGAAAAGAGGTAAGGTCAAGTTA
>CAYZWO010000021.1:40075-43126 GCA_964482215.1 uncultured bacterium | reverse complement strand
ACGTATGGGTTTCCTCGGCTTTCCGCAAGAGATAGACCATATCCAAGGGCGGAACCCCAGCAGAAACAATAATTAATTGGCGGATTCCGGCGGCGATCGCTTCTAGGGCAGCATCTAATACTTCATAGGCAGGGTTTAAAATCACGCTCATATCAATGGTTCCTACCGTTTCGATAACCTGTTCTACAAGGTCAAACACCGGAATTTCTTCTAACAATTGACCGCCATAGCCCGCACTCACCCCCGCTACTAATTGGGTTCCATAGGCTTTCATCTGGGTTGCATAATAAGTTCCTAGTGGATGATGAATACCTTGTAAGAGGATTTTGCTATCGGGTTGCCATTTCATAAAAAGGTACTAAGGGAATTAGGACGGAGTGGAGGATAACTTAAAAATTAGCGGGATTCCTAAGGAATGGTTTCTGCCAACGAAAGGGTATCGGCGATCGCTTGTTTGAGGGAAGAAGTCCAATAGATCGGTAAAGCGGCCACTTGTTCTTGAGACTCTTCTAAATCGCCATTAATCAACCGAATAACGAGAGGAACCCATTCAGCCGAAACACGCTCTTTGCTTAACAGTCGTTCCCTTCCCAGCACTTTAGATCGGGTGGCTCTAGGGAAACAGGGGGAGCAGAACGAGCAATAAATTCGGCGATCGCCTCTGAAACCACTGGCGGCCCCACAATGTTGATGAATACTACTTTTAGTTGGGGCAGTTCCCGAATTTTTTCGAGGGCGATTTCTAGTTGCTCTACCAGAGATAACTGAGGATGGGTATCTTCTAAAATAAATGCACCGACCAAATGACCATCCTGCTCTCGAATTAAATCCCAACTGGTTAGAACCGAACCGTAACTATTACAGACCACGCCTATCTGTCCGAATTGCCTATCTCCTTTGAGCCATCGCAATGGTGTCGCAAAATCCTGTTGGTGATCCATTAAGGACATCAAATCGGGGTGACGAGCGATCGCGGCATCATTAACGGTAATTTTGCCATCAAGAGCCATCACTTCTCCCGTACTTTTTACTCCTAATGGGTTTATTTCTACTAGATCTAAATCTTTACTCAAAAACAGATGATACATTTTCTCCAAAATGTCACTGACTGCTGCGATTAATTCTCCGGTTAATCCCATCTTGATCGCTAAACGTCGCGCATGAAAGGGAGAAAAATCTTCCGTCAATACCACTGTCTGCATATATTGCAAAAGGGTGTCCACATCCATTCCCCCTTTGCTCGATCCTAAAAGCACAGGGCATTGCAATTGGTAATCTAAAACGATCGCTAAAAAGAATTCCAACTGGCTATCGTAATGGGCCTCAGCCAAAATCACTTCCGGATATTCCTCTAAAATCGGGAGATTAAAAATGGCAGAAGCCGCCGCGATCGCATCAATCGTATTTTCCACAAATTTAATACCACCCGCCTTTCCTCGTCCCCCTGCACGAACCTGAGATTTTAAAACGACAGGATAGGGAATGTGGAGCCGTTTGAGCTCGCTAATTTCGTGAATCGTCTGAGACGGCAAAATAGGAATTCCAACTTTTTGAAAAAGAGCTTTGGCTTGATATTCTAATAAATCCATGATTAAGTTGTGAGTGCTGAGTGTCTTTGGTAAACAAGGGAAAACCAATTTTCATCCCTTCCCATTTTCGGGAATTGCTCTTAATCTTGATCAAGAGATCAAAGCTCTACCTTGATTTATCCCGTGCCGGATCGAATCACCTTACTGGCTCTCGCTATCAATCTTTAGTTTACAGGTAGTCTCCCTCAATCTGGAATGAATGTTATGGAGGAAACACATCCTAACGAGATCGATTTGACGCTTTTAGAAAAACAGTTATATCAACGTTTACATGCAGACGCGATCGCCGTTCATCCCTTACAAGTCAATTGCGAGATTAAGGAAGAGACACTCGTCATTACGCTTCAGGTTGTAACTAATCCTTCTTTAGAGATACCTGCTACGGTGTCGTGCATTCGTGATTTCCTAGACCGCCACATCCTTTCCACGATTTATCCTGCCAAACTTTATTTAACGCTTCACTCGGATTCGCCTGCATTTTCAATAGATGATCCCGATTTAAATACCCGTTTTTTAGGAAGTGTTCCCCTTAAACAGATTACTAGTGCCTTAGCACAACGCTCAACTCCCGCTCCTAGCTTATTTACAGCTAAACGTTACCGTCGTTCTCCCCGTATTCCCTCTCAACAAACGTCGTCGGATTCTTCCCGCCTGAAAATAATATTGGGAATTGGCCTAGGTTTGGGAGGGTTAATGATTGGTTTAATCGCCCTGAATGATCCTTGTGTGGTGGGTAATTGCCCTAATTTAGCAAAAGCAGAGTTCATCGCCCAAAATTCCTTAATTAATTTACAAACGGATTCTTCGACGAGCTTATTGGCAACCGAGCAACAATTAAATGAAGCTATCCAACTTCTAGCGTCAGTTCCCTGGTGGTCTCGTTTCTCTGGTGATGCAAATCGTTTAGCGGTTAATTATCAAGCTCTTACCCAGGAATTAAATTTGTTAAGCCGTATTACCAATCAAGAGGAACAAGTTAAGCAGCTTATTCAAAAGGCTCCCTTACCCGTATCCGACTGGCAAATGGCTCAATCTTTAGTTCAAGGAAATTTAGATCGTCTCCAGCAATTTCCTTCCCAAAGTTCGTTTGCAGGGGTCGCGATCGCGAAGCAACAGAAAGCCAAACAACTGTTATCCATTATTAATCAACGTCTTCTTCAGGAACAAACGGCGACGAGTAGTTACCAAAAAGCAATGGAAACGGCCCAGTTAGCCAAACTACAGGAAAAGACAGCTAAATCCTTAGCCGATTATGACGCGATCGCTGCGACCTGGCAAAAAGCCCTTCAACAACTACAAAATATTGCAGAAGGAACCAGCCCGTATAAAAAGGCTCTGAAATCCTTACAAGTTTACGGCCAAGAATATCAAAATGTCGTTCTCCGCAAAACCCAAGAAGAAGCCGCCCAACTCAGCTATCAACAGGCACGACAGGAAGCCACATTAGCGGAAAAAGCAGAAG
>CAYZWO010000021.1:37919-40065 GCA_964482215.1 uncultured bacterium | reverse complement strand
TAGCGCAGTCACTCATTGGAGTAATGCCCTAACGAATTTAAATCAAATCCCTAAAAATACCTTGCAATCAATTAAAGCAACACCTTTAATTACCAACTACACCCTTTCCTTAAAACAAGCACAAACCAATTTTAGTAAAGCTGATCGCTTTCAAGTTATTAAACAGGGGTTGGATAAAATCTGCTCTCAACAAAATAAAGCCTGCGATTATTCTGTTAACGATCAAGTCATTAAAGTGCGTCTTACCTCTGCGTATCTGCAAAAAGTTTGGAATCTTTCTATTCAAGCAAAACTGCAATCCAATGTCCAAAATCAAGCAGAAATTCTCAATCATATTTCCCGTTTAGAACAAAGTTTTCAAATTATCAGTAATCAAGCGGGACTACCGTTGCAGGTTTACAATGCTCAAGGAAATTTGATGACGACCTATAATCCGCTTCGTTAGGTTTGCGCTTACTGATAGCAGCGGAAAAAAGCAAGATACAATAGAGATTATATTGATTTTTTTCAGCCATTTTTTTATCGTTTTTTCTTAATTTAGCCATGACGAATCTAGCCTCTGCTTCTGAAGTCTATCAAGGCCAATTTGGTACATTTACCATTACCGAACGCGATCGCCGAGACGTGATTTTCTATCGGGTAGGATTGGGACTAGCAGGCTTAGCTTTTGCTGTAGGAAGTGGATTAATTCTTTGGCAAGGGCCAACTCCGTGGGTATTGCAAGCATTAACACCTTTATTTGCCCTATTCACCCTGGGTTTAGGAGTTAGTTTAGCCCTAATTCATATTTATTTAGTAGTCTTGCATCGCACATTACAAGCTTTTTTAGCTGTCGGAACAGTTGCTACGGTAATTCTTGCTTTTTATAGTTCCGACCCCTTAGCCCTATTTGTTTATGAACATCCCCTGTCTTTATTCGGTATCGGCTTGACTTTTGCTGCATTAACAGGAATCTATTTTAAAGAAGCTTTTTGTTTTAATCGTTTTGAAACTAAACTTTTAACACCTCTGGTTCCTCTGTTACTGTTAGGGCATCTATTTTCCATTCTTCCTGTTGGTCTGGAACGCGGTTTATTAGCAGCTTGGGCAATTCTTTTCCTGATCTTTATTGGACGCAAAGCAACTCAAGCCATTCCCCCTGATATTGGTGACAAGTCTGTTTTTACCTATTTAAAGCAGCAAAAAGCCGTTAATCATTAAATGTTTACGTCATGACGATATGACGATATTAGCATACATGATTTACAATTTTGATTGAGATTTTTGGAAAAATGCGATTAGAATTAAACAATACGGACTGAAAAATTAAGCAATTGTCAAATCTGCGAGAATAGCCCTGCATCTTGTTTCTCCCTCCGGCTGAATTTAATTTGAATACGCCTATTGATCTTTTGCGTAACATTCCCTACAATGGTTGATCGCGGCCAAAATAGCATTAATCGATAAAACTTGTTTAACGCCTTGGACGTAATGCCGCCTGAAGATACTGAGGAAATTATTCCTTAAGTCGGAAAGGATGCAACGGCAACCCGACTTAACTGGTATGTAGGATTAACTCTCCCTACCGCTATTAAGTTAAACGGATTGAATCAAGAACTTTCTTGATATTTTCCATCAGCAAAGAACAGCAATCAGCTTAGGCTTTGAGGCGAGGCTTTTTATCTTCGTCAGTTCTTTACTGAGCGTTTATTGTCAACCTAATTTTACATATAAAGTAGAGGGTTAAACCGTGTCTATCGGTATTTTAGGGACAAAATTGGGCATGACCCAAATCTTTGATACAGAGAAAGGAACTGCAATTCCTGTTACTGTCGTGCAAGTCGGCCCTTGTCCTATTACACAAATTAAAACGCCCGAAACGGATGGCTATAGCTCTATCCAAATCGGTTATTTAGATGTTAAAGAAAAAGCGTTGAGCAAGCCTGAATTAGGACACCTCAGCAAAGCAGGGGCTACCCCCAAACGCCATTTAAAAGAATATCGTTTAGATGACGCTTCCCAGTATGAAGTAGGGCAAGTCTTAGGAGCCGATGTATTTAATGCAGGCGACTTAGTAGATGTGGCTGGTCAGAGTATGGGACGGGGTTTTGCGGGTTATCAAAAACGTCATAATTTCCGTCGTGGTAATATGACCCACGGTTCTAAG
>CAYZWO010000021.1:36286-37909 GCA_964482215.1 uncultured bacterium | reverse complement strand
CATCGGACTCCTGGTTCAACGGGTGCAGGTACAACCCCTGGTCGTGTCTATCCTGGTAAGCGGATGGCTGGTCAATATGGTGCGTCTCAGGTCACAATCCGTCGTTTGACTGTAGTAAGAGTGGACGCTGAACGGAATCTCTTGCTCATCAAAGGAGCCTTACCTGGTAAGCCAGGCACGCTGGTAAATATTACGCCGACTAACAAGGTTGGCCGTAAATAAAGGATAAACCTCTGACCACGGATCAAGTGAAATATTATGGCTAACTATGTTGTAAAAAATTGGCAAGGTGAAGCAAACGGTGAAGCTTCTCTTGACCTAAAGGTGGCGAAGGATGAAAACGCCAAACATATCGTTCATCGGGCATTAGTGCGTCAACAAACCAATGCTCGTCAAGGAACTGCTTCCACCAAAACCCGTGCGGAAGTAAGAGGGGGTGGACGTAAACCTTGGAAACAAAAAGGAACGGGACGTGCGCGTGCAGGTTCTAACCGTTCTCCTCTCTGGCGGGGTGGTGGTGTTATCTTTGGGCCTCAGCCGAAAGATTTTAATATCAAAATGAATCGCAAAGAGCGTCGCTTGGCGTTAAGAACCGCGATCGCAGGACGAGGCGAGGATTTGATTGTGGTTGAATCCTTTGCTGACCAATTAACCCAACCCAAAACCAAAGAATTAGCCTCTGCGTTAACCCGTTGGGGAGCCGATCTCGATAAAAAAGTTTTAGTTATTTTAGACGAGATTTCTGAAAACATTCAATTATCTGCTCGTAATATGCCTTCTGTGAAGTTGCTCCGCGCTGATAGCTTGAATATTTACGATATTTTAGTGGCTCATAAAATTGTGGCGACCTCTGAGGCGATCGCAAAACTTCAGGAGGTTTACAATGACTAAGCTCGATACCCGTAATCTGGCTGATCTAATCATCAAGCCCATCGTTACTGAAAAAGCAACCCTATTACTGGAACAAAATCAATACGTCTTTGAAGTTGTTCCCAAAGCGACCAAGCCCGATATCAAAGCGGCGATCGAAGCTTTGTTTGATGTCAAGGTAACTAGCGTCAACACAGCCCGTCCCCCCCGCAAGAAAAAAAGAGTCGGTCGATTCCTCGGTTTTAAACCCCAAGTTAAACGGGCGATCGTCACACTCCAAGAAGGCGACTCGATCAATCTGTTCCCAGAAGTCTAGTTGTCGTAATTTCTTGCTTGACTTTGCGCTTTTGCAAGGTCATCACCAGTTCAAAATAACCAACCTAAACACCAAACATTGAACTATGGGTATCCGTACTTATCGGCCAATGACTCCCGGAACTCGGCAGGCTAATGTCTCCGACTTCAGCGAGATTACTAAAAGTAAGCCGGAAAAATCATTAACAACATTTAAACACAACAAAAAAGGTCGCAATAATCGCGGGGTGATTACCAGCCGTCATCGCGGTGGTGGCCACAAACGGTTATATCGGGTTATCGATTTCCGTCGCGACAAACGCAATGTTCCTGCCAAAGTAGCAGCCATTGAATACGACCCCAACCGTAATGCTCGGATTGCCCTTTTGTTCTATCAAGATGGGGAAAAACGCTATATCTTAGCTCCTGCGGGTTTAACCGTCGGCATGATTGTAGTCG